>JBGOUW010000050.1:0-14847 GCA_041477755.1 Binatia bacterium | reverse complement strand
CAAGGAATCGGTGATCGACTACAAAGACACGCGCACGCTCGCGAGCTTCATCACCGATCGCGGCAAGATCGTTCCCAGCCGCATCAGCGGCAACTGTTCGCGCTACCAGCGCCGGTTGCGTGTCGCCATCAAGCGCGCGCGCACGGTCGCGCTCGTACCGTATACGGCAGTCCAGGCGTAACATGCAGGGATCGTCAGCAGTCGGCGCCGCCGTGGCAATTACCGGCGGGCTCTACGTCACCGCGCTGATAGGCGCGCCGGTGTCGGCCGTACTGCTGCCGTTCGTGCCGTTACCCGGTTTGCTGCTCGGGGGCCGGCATGGCTGGCGCGCGTTGGGTGCGTGTGTCGCCCTCAGCACGGTGCTGGCGGCGATCCTACTCGGCACGACGCCGGCGTTCACGTATCTGCTGGCGTTGGGGGCGCCGACCCTGGCGGCCACCGCCGCGCTGCGGCAGGGCTGGTCGGTGGAACGCACGGTGCTGCTCGGTGCCGCCGCCTGGAGCGCGGCCGCCGTGATTCTGTTGCTAGCGTCGTTTGGCTCGCCGGCGGATGTGATCAGTGGCCTGCGCGAACAATTGCGCGAGAGTTTCGACCTGGCGATGTCGGTCTCCACGCAACTCGGTATGCCCGATGACGCGATGGCCGACTTGCTTGCGGCGCGCGACCCCGTGCTCGCCAGCGTCCTGGCTATTCTCCCCGGGATGCTGGTGCTAGCCGGCACCATGACGATGCTGCTCAACGTCGTCATCGTGCGCAACCTGCTCCCGTGGCTGCAAGTCAGTGACCTGCGCTTCTGGAACGCGCCGCCGCTGCTGATCTGGGCGTTCATCGCGACGGGTTTCGGGATGTTCGCACCGATCGCGGCGGTCAGTTTGGTGGCGCGCAACGTCTTCCTGGTGCTGATCGGGTGCTATTTTTGTCAGGGACTGGCGATCGTGAGCTTCTACCTGTCGCGTTTCCAAATCCGCCGCGGTCTGCGCATCGCCACGTATGGGCTAATCATCACGCAGCAGGTGCTGCTCGCCATGATCGCGCTGGTGGGCGTCTTCGATCTCTGGGTGAACTTTCGCCGCCTCGGCGTACCGGAGTCGGGCGCCGACGACGATTGAAGGAGTGTTCAACATGGAAGTGATTTTGCGTGAAGAAGTGCCCCACCTCGGAGTGACCGGAGACGTCGTGAAGGTCAAGCCCGGCTACGCGCGCAACTACCTGCTGCCGCGCGGGCTGGCGATTGTGGCCGATCGGCGCAACGTCAAGGTCCTCGACCACCTCAAGCGCGTCGCCGCGGAGAAGGGCGAGCGCGAGAAGCGCGCGGGCGAAGCGCTGGCGCAAAAGGTCACGTCGTTGCGCTTGACGATCAAGGCGCGCGCCGGCGAAGAGGGCAAGCTGTTCGGCTCGGTAACCAATCAAGACATCGAGAAGGCGATGGCGACCGCGGGCTTCAAAGTCGAACGCCGCCGTATTCGCCTGGCCGAGCCGATCAAGACACTCGGCGAGCACATGGTGCCGGTCCATCTCGCCGTTGGCGTGGATGCCCACGTCACGATCGTCGTTGAAGCCGAGCGGGAAGCGTAAGCCCCGCGGCGCGGTCCGACCACTGCTTCATCGGCAGCGCGGATCGCGCCACGACTCCTGGAGGCGCCGCTCGAGCGCCTTGCGATCCAAATCCAGACATCGCGCGGCAGCGCTCTTATTGCCGCCCGTCACGCCCAGCGCCGTATGCGCGAGCGCGTGCTCGATGGTGCGGACGAGGTGGTGGGGTAGGCTGTCGCCCGCGCGGACCGCGCCGGCGAAGGCTGTGCGCAGCCCATCAATCGCGGTGCTGATGGTTGGGTCGGCCTCGTGCGGTGTCGTAGCCGGCAGCAGGCCCAGCGAAGTGATCTCGGAGCCGAGGGTGAACACCAGCGCGCGCTCGATCGTGTTGCGCAGCTCGCGCACGTTGCCCGGCCACGAATGACTGCGTAGCTCGCACTGGACCGCGCGGCTGAGGCGCGCACCGCGGGCGCCGAACTGGGCGAGCAGGTGCTCGACCAGTTCAGGCAGATCGCCGAGACGTTCGGCGAGCGCGGGCACGGTGAGCGTGACCACGTTGAGACGATGGAACAGGTCGTCACGGAACAAGCCGCTGGTGACGCGCGCCACCAGGTTCTGGTTCGTCGCGGCCACGACGCGCACGTCGACGTCCAGCTCCTCCTCGCCGCCGACGCGGCGAAAGCGGAGATCTTCGAGGACGCGTAGGAGCTTCGCCTGCGCCTCCGGCGGGAGCTCCTCGATCTCGTCCAACAGGATGGTTCCGCCATGCGCGAGCTCGAACAGCCCGCGCCGCCGCGCGGCTGCGCCCGTAAAGGCGCCGCGTTCATAGCCGAACAGCTCGGACTCGACCAGGTCGCGCGGCAGCGCCGCACAGTTCACGGGAACGAACGGCGCGCCGCGGCGACGGCTGAGGTGGTGAAGGGCGCGCGCGACCAACTCCTTGCCGCTGCCAGATGGTCCGACGATGAGGACGCGGGCGTCGCGACGTGCCACGAGTTCGATCTGCTCACGCAACGTACGCATGGGCGGACTGCTGCCCACGAGCTGATCGAGCGGATGGGGTGGCGGAGGTGGCGCGAGCATCGCGTGGACGACCGGCAGCAGCCGCTCCTCCGTCACTGGCTTGAGCAGATAGTCGCGCGCGCCGAGGCGTACCGACTCGCACGCCTGATTCGCATGCGCCGCATCACTGAGCACGATGGCGGGGAATTGCGGCGAGATCTGGCGCAACAGGTCGAAGCCGGTGTGGCGCTCGTCGGAGGTGCCGAGTCGGAAGTCGATCAGCCCGAGGTCGAAGCTTCCGGTGTCAGATAGCGCTCGGGCCCGATCGAGCCCTCGGGTGTGACAGAGATCGAAACCGGCCGGCTGCAGCACCCGTTGGACCGCTGCAAAGCCGGCCGCATCATCTACGACCAATACTGCCGACATCGCTGTGCCTCGCTCATTGTGAGAGCGGCGCCGCCGTGGAAGCGGTCTGGGGTAAGACCTGCGGCGCCAGCGTAGTCAGTTCCTGGCGACTTCGAATGCCGAGCTTGACGTAGATGTTCGTCAGGTTCACCTTCACGGTCTTCTCGGCGATGCCGATGACTTCGGCGATCTGTGCGTTGCGCAACCCCAAGGCCACCTGTTCGGTGATCTGCGCCTCACGCGGCGTCAACGACCGGCGGCGCGGCGGCAAACTGATCGTGCGCCATGGCACCAAACGTGATGCCAGCGCGGAGTCGATCGCGCTCGGCAGCTCCTCCACCGTGTCGACCACGCTGTCCAACGCGAGGTGCTTCTTGAAAATGCCGATCGGGTGATTGCTCGCCCCGCGCAGCATGATGATCGCCACCGGCAATACACGCGCGCGCACGCTGGCGAGCACCGGCACCGGTCGAATCGCGTCACTGCAGCACGACACCACCAGCACCGCGAAGGGCGCGCGTTCCAAAGTCGCCACAATCGTAAGCGGGTCGGCGGGTGCCGTGCGCACTCGGAAGAGGGCGCTCGACCCGGCCAGCTTCGATGCCAGTCTCTCGCGACAGAGTTCGTGTGTATCGACGATCAGCACGAGTGGTCTCGCATCAGTGACAGGTGCAACCGCTGAGACCGCTGTTTGCAGCATTTGCATGGCTAACCTCCCCCCTGAGTTCGTTTGCCGCATCGAAAACGCGGCTCGTTTCAGAGGGAGATCAACTTGCGTGCCGAAGGGCCCGCGACGGACGGCGGGAACTTATCGCGGTGCACCCGGCTTCTGACCTGCCTACTGCAGTTGGCAGGGTGCTACGGCGCGGTAGCAGGGGGGCTAGTGGAAGACTGGCTCGGTCCGGCGTTCGAGGTGGCGGCGAACCAGCAGGCGCATGGTCTTGAGCGGTTGGATGCCGGTGAGGGGGAACTCGCCGAAGAAGAAAGTTGGGTACCCGAGCACCCCGCGGCGGCGGGCTTCGGTCAGCGAAGCGGCCAACTGCGCCGCACGAGCCCCGGTGACCAGCTCGCGCGACAGCTCAGCGGCTGGAATGCCGGCGTCGGTGGCGATGCTAGCGAGCACCGCGCGGTCACCGATGTCGCGCCCTTCGGTGAAGGCGGCCGCAAAGATACGCTGATGATACTCGCGGAAGCGGCCGTGTGCCTGGGCACAAAACGCTCCCTCCAGTGCGGTGCGGGAGTCGAGCCAGCGCGCCGGCACTTCGATCGATACTCCGGTCTCGGCAGACACGCGCGCAATCTTGGCGCGAGTATCGCCGCCGATCAGTCCGCCCTTTTTCCAGTCGGGATACTGCGCGGCGATCTCGACCGGGCGCCAGTCCAACACGATGCCCAGTTCCGCTTCGAGTTGTGCGCCGATTACCGCGGCGATGGCGCACAGCGAGGAGGCGTAGTCGAAGTAAACTGGAATCACCGCTGGCATCGACTCAATACGTTCCCCCCAGCTTGGAATGATCCCAGCTGCTCACCCGTTCGGGGATGACGCGAATAATGGTTCGCTTGCGGGCTTGCGCTTTCAGCGCCTCCTCGATGCCCTCGGGAAAGGACCCGCTCATCTTGTGGTGGACCCGGGCGAGTAACGCCGCGCAGCGGTCAACGTCTTGAATCAACTCGGCCCGGCCGCGCAGCAACACCCCGCGCAGTTGGTCGTACGTCGCGCCCATCTCGGCCATCACCGCGACTTTGGGGTCGCGTTGAATGTTGAGCGCCTTTTGCGATTTCGCGTACGTGGTCATCAGCAGGCTACCGTCGGGATCGACGACGTACCACATCGCCACCGCGTGCGGATAACCATGACGATCGATGGTGCACAGCGTGATCGTGCGCTGCTCATTGAGGAAACGCTGCCGTTCCTCGGGGGTCAGCTCAATCAGTTTACGGCGACTCATGCGAACTTTCCTCTCTCGCTGTTTTCAAGCAATTGCCGCTTGGCGCGGCGCCAGCACAGTGGCCGCGGTGTGGGCGAGGCAACGTGCGAGAGCCCAGCGGCCGCACTGGGCCGCGGCTAGTCCAGAGAGCAGCGCGCTGCCGAGCGACTTGAGCAACATCGTGGCGAGCAGCGAAATGCCGCCGCCGACGAGCTGGCCGAATAGGGTCACGAGGATCCAGACCGCGGCGGCAAGGCCCAGCGCTATTGCATACCGCGTCCACAACGGCGGCATCGCCGTGTGCCCACTGACATCCGCCGGCGTTGTGCCAAGAGCGAAATCGGTCTCGACCTCGGGGATGACCGCCAAGGCGGTGAAAACGCAGATCAGAAACGTGCTCAGCACCAGATCGTGACGCAGATCGCCGATCGCGACCAATGGAGCCGCGGGCCCCTCACTTTGGTGATGCAGCATCCAAGCGAACACCGCGTTGAGGATACCGTTGATGACAACCCACGGGAGCACAAGATGCGCGACGATGTACCTACGCCCTGATGGCGGTCGGCGTCCGACGCTCCCGAGGTGGAAGTGGAAACGCCGGAACTCGCGATCGGCCGCGGTGCGCGCCAGCACGAGCGTGATCGTGGCGCCAATCGCCCCCATGCCGTAGGTCGCCGCGGCGTGGGTCACGGCCGTTGCCGGAACCAGTTGCAGCACCAATGTCGTCAACACGGCCGCGATCAGTGCCGCCGGCAGAGCATGCCGCGCGGACATCAGCCAGACGTTCCTCGGTGGCGGCACCCGCGCCCCGGCCGACGGTGGCGGGGTGAAACGACCGATGAGGTATTGCTCGCGCAAGTTGACGATCGCACCCTGGCTCGCCAAGACGCTACTGACGAACGGCGTCAGTGCGAAGAATGCCCAGGCGCCTTCCCAGGTGAGGCCGGTTTCCTCGGCGAAGTGTTCGTAAACCAGGTGCCCAAGGCCGAACAGGATGAAGAACCAGACGATCGCGTTGCCGATCGCGAAGATCCAGACAAAGGTCCGATACGAGAAACGTGGCATGCGAGGAAACCGAAACGGCGGCAACCGTAGTAGATGGCCGACGACGAGTCAAAGTGCGTGCGGCGATGTTCGGGGTTTGATTCAAGCCGCGCAATGCTTCAATCACGATCACAGCTTGCACGATGACAGCATGACGCACGATGACAGCATGACGCGCTCGCTCAGCACCGGCCCGATTGGCAATGGCCTGATCTTGCGTCAAGCCACCGCGACGGACATGGAGGCTCTCGTCGCCTTCACTGCTGACGTGCTCCGGCATCAAGACGCGCCGGCGCCCGATGCGCACACGGCAGCCTGGACGCGCGACCTGATGGAGGGACGGCATCCCCACTTCAACCCCGATCAGCTGTTTTTCGTCGTCGAAGAGATCCAGTCGGGTGCGATCATCGCGTCTGCCTGTCTGATCCCGCAGACATGGCGCTATGGAGATGTTCCGATCGCGGTCGGCCAGCCCGAACTGATCGGCACCCGTCCCGACTATCGTGGTCGTGGGCTTGTGCGCGCGCTGTTCTCCGCGATCCATGAATGCGCGGCCGCGCGCGGGCTACACCTGCTCGCCATCGATGGAGTGCCGTACTTCTATCGCCAGTTTGGATACGAGATGGCACTGGAGAGGCACGGCGGCCGCGTGCTGAACGCGGCGCGCTTGCCCGCTGGCGACCGCCACGATGCGTATCGCGTGCGCGCCGCGACTGAGGCGGATGTACCGAGTATCGGCAGCACGGCCGATCAGGCGGCCGCGCGCTACCTGCTGACGAGCTGTCGTGACGACAGCTCGTGGCGCTACGAGCTTTCCGGCCGTCAACCGATGAGTTTCTATCGTACCGAGTTGTGCGTCGTGGTCGGCGCGGACGACCGGCCCGTTGGCTTTCTCGCCCACGCATCCCACACGGCGCGCCTTGCGGGGGCGACACTCGCGTTGTACGCGTGCGAACTCGCTGCTGCCACGTCGTGGGAGTCGGTCACCCCGAGTCTGCTAGCGTACGTTCGGTCGACCGGCGCGCAATACGCCCGCGCGGAAGGGGACGACTTTCGCTACGTCGGCCTCTGGTTGGGGACCGACCATCCGCTGTATGCGGCGATCGAGTCGCTGCGCCCACAGGTCGCGCCGCCCTACGCATGGTATTTGCGGGTGCCCAACTTGCCGGGGTTTGTTCGGCACGTCGCGCCGGTGTTGGAGCAACGCTTAGCGGGATCGGCCTTTGAACAACACTGCGGCGAACTCCGCTTGAGTTTCTATCGCGGTGGGCTGCGGTTGCGGTTCGACGACGGACGGCTGGTCGCGGTGACCGCGTGGCAACAGGCCAACGATCTAGTTGGCGTGGAACGGTTGCAGCCGACCACGGCGCCGCGCGCGGACGCATTCTTCCCCGGGCTCACGTTCTTGCAGGTCCTCTTCGGCTATCGATCCCTCGACGATCTGGCGTATGCCTTCCCCGATTGTTTGGTGCGAACCGACAATACCCGCGCGCTGCTCACCGTGCTGTTTCCGCAGCGCCCGTCGAGCGTGTGGCCGGTAGTCTAGCCGTCCGCTGCGCTTCCTTCTGCGGGCGGCTACGTGGTAGGCATCGACGCGTGGACGCGACGTTGAAGGGCGTACTGGGACTGATCAAGGGCACCGACGTCGAGGCCCGCTGCGCGGCGCTGTTGGTCGTCACGCAGCTGCAGGCGAGCGACGATCCGGTTGTGCAAACCGTCGGCGCTGCACTCGGGGCGAAGAACGTGGTCGTCCGGGACTTCGCGGTCGGCTACTTCGAGCAGGTCCGCCCGCGCGACGGCGTCGCGTCGCTTGTCCCGCTACTCGACAGCGAGGACGATGCGCTGCGCCAACGCGTCGCCGCGATTCTCGCCCACTACGGCCAGGCCGCAATCACGGGCATCAAGAGACTGGTAAAGGACGCGCCTCGCCGACGGCTCAATGCAATCATCGATCTGTGTGCGCGAGTGCGGACAAGTTCCGCGCTCGATCTCTTGTTCGATCTGATCGCCGCCGAGGATTTCGATGTCAGCCGTGCGGCGTGCGACGCGTTGGCGGCCACCGTGCCGCAGCTCGATGCGCGAGCCCGTGCCGATCTGTTTGCCCGCGCCGATCAGCTCGCCGCCGGCGCCAAGGGGCAACGCACCGCGTTGGTTGGTGCGGCCAAGCTGTTGGGGGCGCTCGCCGACGCGAAGGCCCGCAAACGATTGCTCGCCATGCTCGATCGGGAGCAACCGCACGCGGTGCGCACGCACGGTCTTGGTGCGTTGCTACAATGCTTGCGGGGCCAGACGCTCACGGCAACGGAGATCAAAGCTCTCCTGCCATTGTTGGAAGCGGACGACGAGGCGGGGACCCTGCGGCCGGCGATTTTGTTGCTCGAAGACCAAGCGCTCGACCGCAGCTATCTCGCGCAACTCAGCCGCCTGGCCGAGAGTCCGCAGCCACTGGTGAAGCGGTTCGCGGTCCACAAGCTCGGCGCGTTCGAGTCGGGTTCGGTGGTCAAGACCCTGATCGGCTACCTCACCGATGACAGCTACGCGCGCCGCGATGAAGCGGGTGTCTCGCTCAAAAAATTGCCCGCCGCCCGCGCGGCGCTCATGAAGGAGTTTCTCGCCTGCGACGATGAGCGCAAAGCGTGGACGTTGTCCGAGGTGTTGCTCGTGCACGACCGTGATTGGAAGCGCGACACGCTCAACGCGTTGTGCGCAAAGATGGAAGGCGCCCTGGAGAAGCGCGACGACCGACTCTACAGCGCCTACTTCCAGTTCCTCGATACGCTCGATGCGGCATGGTTGGCCGAGCGCGTGCGCGCTCGGGCCGAACAGTTGCGCAAGCGGAAGGACTTCGCGGCCGTGGCGAAATGGTTGACGCTGTTGAAGGACTCGCCCGCGTTCGATGCGGACACCAAGTTTGCGTGCGCCGTCGCCGCGCTCAAGTCGCACCCGCACACGCTGTCCCTCACCGTACGGAGGCACGATAGCGCGCTCGAAATGTTGCGGGAGCTGTCGCAATCGACCTTTGCTACTGCTGACCGCCTGCGCAAGGAGCGCGCGCTCACGCCCGAAGAACTGTTCTACGTGGCCTTCAACTTCGCCGAGAGCCGGGGTGAAGAACGCGCCCTCGCGCGCGAGCTGCTCGAACATCTGGCGGCCAAGCACGGCCGCACCAAAATCGGCAAGGCGGCTAAGAACAAGCTGCACCTCTTGCCGCCGTAGCGTCGGCAAGAGGTATGCGGGTTCCCGTGGAGGGGGGGGCGAGCCCTTGAAACCGTGGTGTTCTACGGATGCAGCCCGTAGCCGTCTATGCCCATTTCTTCGGGCAGGCCGAGCATGCAGTTGAGGTTCTGGATCGCGGAGCTGGCGGCGCCCTTGCCGAGATTGTCGAGCGCCCCGAAGGCGACCACGCGGCCGCGCTGCGCGTCAACGTCGACGCCGAGGTGGACGAAGTTCGAACCCGCCACCAACGCCACGCTGGGGTAGGGCAGGAACTGCCAACTCGCTTTCGAGTCCTTCTCCAGCGTGAGGACGCGCACGAAGTGCTCGTCCTTGTAGAAATTCTGATAGAGCGCGAGCAGATCGGCGCGCGAGATCTTGCGCGTGAGAAACCCGTGGCAGTTGGCCAGAATGCCGCGCGAGAAGGGACAGTAGTAGGGCGTGAAATGAATCGTCACCGGCGCACCGGCTACGTCCGTCAGTTCCTGTTCGATCTCATAGGTGTGGCGATGATCGACGACGTTGTACGGGAACGCGGAGTTGCCGATCTCGCTGTGGTGGGTCGGTACCACCGGTTCCGCCCCGGCGCCCGAAGTTCCGGACATGCCATCGACGACGATGCGATCAAGTTCGACAAGCTTCTCCTTGACGAGTGGTGCGAGCGTGAGAATCGCCGCGTAAGCAAAGCAGCCGGGGTTGGCGACCAAGCGGGCCGTGCGAATCTGCTCGCGATGCAACTCGGTGGCGCCGTAAGGCGCTTCTTCCACCAAGGGCCAAGCCACATGCTGCGCCTTGTAAACCTGCTCGAACAGCGCGGCGTCCTTCAGCCGAAAATCGGAGCCGACATCGACGACCTTGGCACCCATCTTCAGATAGCGTTCGGCGCGCGTCATTGATTCACGCGATGGCATGCACAGAATCGCGGCGTCACACGCGGTGGCGTCCTCTTCCTTGATGAAGCGCAGCCCGGTGCCGAACAGGTTGCGATGAATCGACTCGAGGTGCTTATCGCCGCGCGACGTCACCCACGCCACGCGCATGCGCGGGTGCGCCAGCAACAGACGCAGCAGTTCGCCTCCCGCGTACCCCGATCCGCCGACAATCCCAACAGCAATGTCCTTCGCCACGCGCGCTCCTCCTTGCAGTGCAAACCTTACCGAGAAGCGGCGCGCAGCGAAAGGCTGTGGCAACGGTTGTTGAAGAGGGCCCAGGAGCGGGCCGAGCGACGTTACTCGGGCAGCTCGATTTGCAGCTCGCTCTCAGCCACGAACGTCGCGACGCGCAGGAAGGCGCGCGCCAGCAGAAATACTTGCCCCCACAGCAGCGAGAGATTCATCCCAAAGGTCGTCGTCGGCGGCAGCAGCGTCGCCAGGCTCTGATAGACCAGCCACACCAATCCGCCACAGAGCAACAGCGTCACTGCGAGCAGCAGCGCCCGCGCATCGCCGCGAGTCACGAACCACAACGCCCAGCGGTAGGCGCGCAACGCGCCGACGCCGCGCCGCGCCGCATAGATGCGCGCATGATCGTGGACGGTGACCAGCCCGATCAACATCGTGCCCGCGAGCACGAACGCGGTGCCGTAGATGTAGTAGTACGGCATCTCGCTGGGGCTCTCCGATAGCCAGCGGACGAGCAGCCGCGCCGTGACAGTGATCGCGGCAAGTAGGGCGATGACGATCGCCGTGGCCAATCCCCACAGCCGCGCACAGACCGGATAGAGCGCAAAGCCGCGCCGCCAGAACTCGCGCGGGAGAACGGCCACGCCGGGATCCTGCGTCGTACCGGCGAGGCCCGCGTTGAGCCCGATCCCAAGCGCGACGTTGGTCAGGACCAAGAGCAGTGCAATCACGAACAGCTGCGCGAGCGATTCATGGTGATAGCGCCACAGCTCGATCAGCACGTTGGCGTCGAGGTCGCGCAGCAGCGTGGCGGTGGTCAACGAGCCGTCGAGCGCCAGGTCGAGCCAATGGCCCGCGCTGAGGCTGAAGGCGAGGGCGAAGAGTGCACCCATCGCCCACACCAGCAGCACCAGCGACGAACGCCACACGGCACCGCGACATGCCGCCGCTAACACGCGTCCCATCGCTACAGCCCGGTTAGCACGTGCAGCAGATTCTGAAACCAGAATCCCCAGCGTCCAGCGAGTCGGATTACGCCACGAGTGGCCTGGTCGCGCATCCGCGAGTTGTTGGTGAGGTTGACGTCCAGCGGCAGCTTGTGACGCGGATCCACCACGGCATAGTCGACCCGCTGCGTGCCGACGTACTCAAAGCGGCGCCAACGATCGTTGCCATCCCACCATTCAGCCGTCTCGGTGCCGTCCTCGAATGACACGGTGACCTCGACCGGCATGCGCATGTCTCCCAGGCGCTCGACCACCACCTGGTTGCGATAGCGTTTCTCCTTCGGCGCCGGCGCCGGCTCCTCGCCGGTGGTTGCCGGCACGTGGGCGCCGGCAAATTCGAGCGCGTCCTCGGTTTCGACACGGGTCACCGCATAGTCGAGGGTCGCCGTACCGTAGATGGTTTCATCGAAGTACCACCACAGGTCCTCACCCGTGGACTCATTGATGGCTTCGATGAAGTCGCGCGCAGTCGGGTGTTGAAAGCGCCAGCGCTCGAAGTAATGCCGCAACGCCACGCGTAAGCGATCGCCCCCGAGGTAACGTTCCAACGTAGCGAGCAGCAGCGCGGTCTTCGCGTAGGTGATGCTGCTGTAACTGCGACGATCGAGGAACTGCCAGGCATAGCGTGTGAGCGGATCGTGGCTCGGCGCGGCCAGGTAGCCCGCACGCCGCGCGGCGATGCCGTCGAGGCGCAAGCCAGAGACGTCGATGTAGCTTCCTTGGGGGCCATAGCGCTCGTCCATGATCAGGCCTTCGACGTACGAATTGATGCCTTCGTCCAGCCACGCCGCTTCGAACTCGTTGTTGGCCACCATCCCGTACCAGTATTGATGACCGAACTCATGAATGGTGACCAACTCGGGGAAGCGCAGGCCCGCCGGCATCCACCACGAGGTCCCGACGGTGATCAGTGTCGGATACTCCATGCCGCCGGCCCCGTTACCCCCGGGGGCGGGATCGACGATCGTCAATTGCGAATACGGATAGGCCCCGAACCAATCACGATAGCGTAACATCGCGGCTTTCACCGCATCGAGATGGCGCGCCGCCTGGGTCACGTGGTGCGGTTGCAGGAGTAGCCGCAGCGTGACCGCGTCGAAGTGGTCGGTGACTTCGATGAAGCGCGGATCGACCGTCCACGCGAAGTCATGGACGTCTTCGGCGTGATAGCGCAGCGTCTTGGTGCCGTCGCCGTTGTCGTGTTCGTCTTGGCGCTCACCGGTGGCTCCGACGACCGAGTCGCCCGGCACCGTGAGGCGCACGTCGTAGACGCCGAAGTCGGCGAAGAACTCGGTCGTCAGATGGTACTGGTGACAGTTCCACGCGCCGCCGTCGTAGACGCCGATCTTGGGGAACCACTGGGCGATGAAGTGGAACGGGCCAGCGTAGCCGGCCCGCGCAAAGATCTTCGGGAGCTTCGCGGTGAAGTCGATTTCGATTCGCGCGCTCGCCCCGGCGGCGATCGGATGTTCAAGCGGCACACGGATCACCGTCCGATCCTCGACGTTGTCGTCGTCAGGATGCACCCATTCGATCGCCGCCGTACGGTCGCTGCCATCGACGACGAACCGGGAGATCGCCTGCTGTCCCCACCCGTCCGGCTTGTCGCGCTGCCAGTCCTCTATTGCCTCACCGGCTTCGCGCATCAGCGACGAGCGATTGTTGGCGAAGGCGTTCAGGTACAAATGGAAGTACAGGTCGGCCACGCTCTCGCTGCTGGTGTTTCGCCAGGTGAGCACTTCGCGCGCGGTGATGGTGTGCTGCGCCACGTCGAGTCGCGCGTCGATGTCATAGTTCGCGATGCGCAGCGACAACGGTTCCGCTGCCGCCGCCGCTGCGAGGCACACCGCCAACGCGATGCAGCCGGTGGTGAGTCGACCGTGCACGTCAACTCGGCGGCGGCACGGCGCGCGCAAGTGCAGCGCGGAAGAGGCGGGGTACAAGTACTCGCACGCGGCTAATGATGCCCATCACTCGCGGAACGGTCATCTCCGGCTTACCGCTCCGTATGCACGCGAGCATGGCCTGCGACACGGCTTCCGGCGGCCATGCTCGATCGACGCCGGGTGGCCGGCGATCGAGATGGTCGACGAACTCGGTGGCGATCGGGCCGGGGTAGATCGTGATCACGCGGACGCCGGTGTCGCGGAGCTCGATCGCGAGGCTCTCGGCGAAGCCGGTCATCGCGAATTTTGACGCCGCATACGCGGTGAAGCCGGCGGTGCCGATGCGCCCTGACACTGAGGAGATGTTGGCGATGACGCCAGCGCGCCGCGCCAGCATCTCCGGCAGCACCGCCTTGGTGCAGTAGACGGTGCCGAAGTAGTTCACCTGCATCAGCCGTTCGATGTCCTCCGGGCTGGTCTCGGTGAAACGGCGATACAAACCAACCCCCGCGTTGTTGACCAGCATGTCGATCTGGCCGCGTTGCGCACGGACATCGGCGATCATGCGCTCGACCGCGGCGCGGTCACTCACATCGCACTGGATCGTGAACGAGTCGGGACTGAACCGCTGGCACTCGGCGAGTGTGGCTGCGAGTTGGTCGGCGCGGCGCGCCACTGGCACGACGAGCATGCCTTCACGCGCCAAATCGATCGCGATGGCCCGCCCGATGCCCGACGACGCACCGGTCACCACCGCGACTTGTCCCCTGAGGTTCACCCGATCCCCCCTCCCAACTCGGTCGCAGTTATATACGAGGGGCGGATGCGCGTACCAGCCCGACGGTCACTGCCAGAGGATCACTTCCCGACAGTCACCTTCCGACGATCACTTCCCGACAGCTATGGCGCCTTCGCGCCCCGCAGGCGCTTGAGGAGCGTGGGGATCATCGCTACGACGGCGAGCAGGGCGAGTGCGATGAGCGCTTTCGACACTACACCTTGGCCACCACCGGCGGCTTCGCGCCCGGCATAGCCGAGATACACGTACGCGGCTGCGCCCGGCAGCATGCAGACGAACGACGCCAGCACGTACGGCACCAATCCGATGTTGGTCAGGCCGAAGGCGTAGTTGAGGATGTTGAACGGAAACACCGGCACTAGCCGCGTGAAGGCGACGAACTTCCAGCCTTCGCTCTCGACGCCGCTTTTGATGCGCACGAGCAGGCCGGAGGTGCCAGACAAGCGCCGCTCGACCCACTCGCGCCCGAGGTAGCGCGCGACGACGAACGCCAGCGTAGCGCCACCGGTGGCGCCGATGATCGTGTAGACGGTGCCCCAGACCGGTCCGAACAATACGCCCGCCGCGATTGTCAGCGGCGCGCCTGGTAAGAACAGCGCCGGACCGATCACGTACAAGGCGATGAAAGCCAGCGGTCCCCACGGTCCGAGCGCTCGCACTGCGTGTTCGATGTTGTCGACGGTGATGTACTGGCGCAGACCGACGCCGGTTGCGATGACGGCCGCAATCAAGAGCAGCAGAATGATCAGCCGCGTCGACACCGTTCTAGTCTGCCTCGTGCGCGCGGCGAAACGCCGCGTAAGCACACAGATGCGCCAGTGCGTTCACTGCGCGATGCGCCGACGGGTAGCAGATGCGCCCACTCGCCGCGACCGCGAGCGGCGCGGAGTTGCCGTAGGCGCGATCGGT
>JBGOUW010000662.1:0-2615 GCA_041477755.1 Binatia bacterium | reverse complement strand
CGATGACCTGCATGTTCTTCTGGCGCGGCATGGTGCACGCGCGCTGGCGCGACTTCATGCTGAGCGGCATCGCACTCGCGCTCACGCTCAACACCTACAACGCGGCGCGGGCGTTCCCGCTGCTGTTCCCGCTGTTCGCGCTGTTCTACCTGCTGCGCAACCGGCCGTTCACTGCGGTGCTGCGGCGCTACGCAGCCGGCGTCGGCGTCATGCTGCTTGCGTTTGCCGTCTTCATCGCGCCGATGGCCTGGTACGCGGCCTTTCACTGGATTGAGTTCTGGGGCCGCGCTAACTCGTTGCTCGCCAATCAGACGCCCGAGATGCTGGTCTGGACCGGTCCGCGCGCCGCGGCGTTGCTGTACAACTACTGGGGCAACAGCGACGACTTCTTCGTCAACACGCCGTTGTTGGAAGTGCCGGCCGCCGTCTTGTTCGTCTTCGGATTGTTGTGGTGCGTGCTGCGCGCCAGCGATCCGCGCGCGATGTTTCTGCTCTTAGGATTACTCGTCAATCTGCTCCCCGGCCTCGTCACCCGACCCAACGCCAATCGCGGCGTCGGTACGATGCCGTTCGTCTTCTGCTTCGTCGGCTTGGGGTTGCTGTACTTCGTTCGCCAAGCCCGCCGTCTCGGCCGCGCTGGTGGAGTCGCCGCGTGCGTCGTGATCGCCATCGCCGGCACGGCGCAAGCCGGGGCGACCTACCACGAGTATCTCAGTCAGTCGCGGCGCCGCATCTGGGGCTTCTATCCCGACGCCACCGTGGTCGGCCGCTTCATGCGCACGCTGCGCGGCAAGTATGCGATCGCGGTCGGCGGGGCGAATTGGCCGCGCGACACGCTCACCTATCTGACCTACGCCGGCGGTGACGATCCGTTTCAACGCGACTACACCTGGATCGACGACGTCACCGCGCTGTTGCGCGAGTTGCCGCAAGCCCCGCCGGGGCAAGGGCTGGCGCTGATCCTCGCCAACATCGACGCGTCACCCGGCGTGTTCGGCAAACTCCGGCAGCGCTTCCCGCAAGCGGAGGTCGTCGATCTGCACTACCCCGACGACGGTCCGATCGTTGCGCGCGCGTTGCTGTTGCCACCCGACGCCGCGCCGCGCTCGGCAGCCGAGAATCTGGCCGAAGTCGCCAGAGGGGCGACGATGTGGACCGGTGGCCGCGGCACCGAACCGGGCAAGTTCAATACACCGAAGGGACTCGCGCGCAGCGACAAGGGTGAGTTCTACGTCGTCGATACCGGCAATCATCGAATACAAAAGTTCGATGCGAAGGGAACACTGATCGCCGTCTGGGGCCAGTTCGGCAGCACTCCCGTCTCCTTCAATGAACCGCACGCGATCGCGATCGACCGCGCCGGCAACGTCCACGTCGTCGACACCTGGAACCATCGCGTGCAGAAAATCGCGCCCGACGGCAATCTCATCAAGATCTACGCGCCCCCCAAAGGCTTCTTCGGCCCGCGTGGCATCGCCATCACCAAAGATCGGGTCTATGTCACCGATGGCGGCAACAACCACGTGGCGGTGTTCGACCTCGACGGGACATTCCAAAGCGAGTTCGGCCAGCACGGCAGCGGCGCCGGCGATCTCTTCCAGCCGGTTGGTATCGCCGTCGATCGCGACGGGCTCATCTGGGTAGTGGACAGCGGCAACAATCGCTTGCAAGCGTTCCACGCCGACGGTACGTCAGCACGCACCATCGGCGTGCCGGGCTGGGAAGGCGATGGCGTGAAGGAAGGCTACCTCGCATTGACGGACGATGGACTCGTACTTGCCGATCCAGTTGGGAACCGTCTGTTCCGTGTGCACGGTGACGCGCTGAGCGAGATCCCGACCGACAACTTGATGGGGCCATCGGGCATCGCGTCGGACAAGACGACGCTGTACATCACCGAACGCGGCCGCGACGCGGTGACGCGCCTGCCACGGAAGAAGGGTTGACGTGGCTTTGAACGGGAACTCCCGGCAGGTCCGTCATACCGGCGAACGCCGGTATCCAGGCGGGGCGTGGGGTTCGCGGATGGATTCCGGCTTTCTCCGGAATGACGATTTTCGGGTGAGGCGCGTGACGTGATGAGTGGGGCCGAGCGATCCGCGGCGATGCCGAACGAGATCGAACTCTCGGTCGTGCTGCCTTGTCTCAACGAGGCGCTGACGGTCGGGCCGTGCGTGCGCTTGGCTGTCGAAACGATCCGCAAGCTCGGTATCGCGGGCGAGGTGGTGGTAGCGGACAACGGCTCCACCGACGACTCGGTCGCGATCGCTGAACGCGAAGGCGCGCGGGTCGTCCACGAGACCCGGCCCGGCTACGGCAGCGCGTTGATGGGCGGCATCGAGGCGGCGCGTGGCCGCTACATCATCATGGCCGACGCTGACCAGTCGTATGACCTCGCCGACCTCGAACGGTTCGTGGTGAAGTTGCGCGAGGGCTACGATCTGGTGATGGGCAATCGCTTGCGCGGACGGATCGAACCGGGCGCGATGCCGTGGCACCATCGCTGGATCGGCAACCCGGTGCTGTCGGGATTGCTCGGCCTGTTGTTTCGCCCCGGCGTCTCCGACGCGCATTGCGGCATGCGCGGCTTCAGCAAGGACGGCTATCGGCGCATG
>JBGOUW010000196.1:0-8547 GCA_041477755.1 Binatia bacterium | reverse complement strand
GTTACTGCCCTTGCCGTGGTGCGTCAAGTGGCATGCGCACGCTGCCGATGCGCCCACTGGCCAGCTCCAAGACTCATGCCTGTGCGATGCCGGCGCCGCGGGGCGGTTTCGCTGCGGCTCACCTGCGCTCGACTGCCGAGCGGTGCTCGCAACCCGTCGCACTGAGGCGGTTGCAACGTCTCGCGAGACAGCCAAGCGGACTCACCGGAGCGCGCACCCGCTTGCGATGACCCATCCCCTCGCAAGCCGCGGCGAGCAGACGCGGTGGGCAAACGGCGACCCGATTGACGCAGCGCGCGACTATGCGTATCTTGTACGCAAAGTAAGGAGTCCCGATGCAACCCGCCATCGATCGCACCGCGCAAGAGCTGCAACAGCAGTTCGCGCGACTCAACGCCCCGCGCATCTACACCGAAGCAGCCTGTAACGACATCGCCGCGTTGGTGCAGCGCGTCCGCCAGCTCAAGGCCGAGCGCAACGCGGTGGTCCTGGCGCACAACTACCAGCGCCCGGAGATTTTCGAGGTGGCGGACTTCGTCGGCGATTCGTTGGAGTTGGCGCGGCAAGCCAACGGGGTGACCGCCAACGTCATCGTGTTCTGCGGCGTCCACTTCATGGCCGAGACCGCGAAGATCCTCAATCCAGAGAAGACCGTCTTGCTACCGGATATGCGCGCCGGCTGTTCGCTCGCCGACAGCGTGAACGCCGAGGAACTGCTCGAACGCCAAACCGAACTGCGCAAACTCTATCCGGATCTCATGACGGTCGCGTACGTCAACACCACCGCCGAGGTCAAGGCCGTGGTCGACGTCTGCTGCACCTCCTCCAACGCGGTGCAGATCGTCGAGGCCCTGCCGACGCAGCACATCCTGTTCGTGCCCGACGAGCATCTCGGGCAGTACGTACAGAGCAAAACCTCGAAGACGGTGATCTCCTGGAACGGCAACTGTTACGTCCATCACCAGATCACGCCGGCCAACATCCAGGCGGTCAAGGATTCGCTGCCGAACCTCAAGGTGCTGGTCCATCCCGAATGTCGCGCCGACGTGGTCGCGTTAGCCGACGCCGTGCTGAGCACGAGCGGGATGGTGAAGTATGCCAAGGAAAGCAGCGCCACCGACTTTCTCGTCGTCACCGAGTGCGGGCTGTCCGACCGCCTGCTGATCGAGGTGCCGGAGAAGAAATTCTACAAGGCGTGCAAGCTCTGCCAGTTCATGAAGATGATCACCCTGGAGGGCACGCTGCAGGCACTCGAACGGATGCAGTACGAGATCGTGCTGGAGGAAACAGTGCGGGCTGGCGCCGAGCGTTCGCTGCGCCGCATGCTCGAATTGAGTCAGTAAGCCCGACCGGTGAGGCAATTGGGTCGTTGGCCTGAATCCGTCCGCACCGAAGCAATGCCTCGATGAAGTCCGCGCCCGGCCAGAACCATCCCTGGGTCGCCGTCGATGTAGTGATCTTCACCATCGACGAGGGCGAACTGAAGGCGCTGCTGGTGAAACTGAAGGACGGGCCATTCACCGGTCGCTGGGCGTTGCCGGGTGGCCTGGTGGGAGTAGGCGAACCGCTCGAGGCGGCGGCGACGCGCGAGCTGTCCGAAAAGACCGGGTTACGCGATCTCTACCTCGAACAGCTGCGCAGCTTCGGCGAACCGACGCGCGATCCCCACGCGCACGTGGTGTCGGTGGCGTACTTTGCGCTGTTGCCGCACAAGAACCGCGACACTCTGGCGCATCCGAAGTACGCGCGACTCGAATGGCGCGCGGTCGCGGCGCTGCCATCGCTCGCGTACGACCACAACGCGGTGGCGCAGTACGCGCTCGATCGCCTGCGGGCGAAGCTGGCCTACACCAACATCGTCTACAGCCTGCTGCCGCACGAGTTCACGTTGGGGCAGCTGCAAGAGATTTATGAAGTCATCCTCGGCCGCTCCCTCGATCGGCGCAACTTCCGCAAGAAACTGCTAGCCACCGGGCTGCTACGCGCGCTTCCAAAAGTCCGCCGCGGCCCGCACCGCCCGGCAACGCTCTACGCGTTCACCCACCGCCGGCCAATGAATATTCCAATGCTGTGAATTCCACCTTGACTTGAAGTGGCAAATCCGGTGACCTGACGACTCCCAACATGGACGGCGATGCATCATCCCTGGCACTCACTGCCGACGCAGCGAGTGTAGCGGCGACGGCGCGCGCCGAGCTGCGGCGCACGATCTGGAACCTCGCCTGGCCGGTGATCGTAACCTTTCTGTTCGAGTCGATGGTCGGCCTGGTCGACACGTTGATGGTCGGCCGACTCGGGGCGGCGGCCGTCGCCGCGGTCGGGGTCGGCGCGCAAGTGTTGTCGGGCGTGAGCGTCGCCATGACGGCGGTCGGCACGGGCACCCTGGCGCTGGTCGCGCGGCATATCGGTGCGGGTGAACCTGATCAGGCGCGGCGTGTGCTGGCGCAGTCGGTGGTGACGGCGGTGGCGCTGTCGTTGGTCATGATCACGCCGGTGATCCTGTGGGCGCCCGCGATCGTCCACGCCTTCGGCGTCGAGGCCAGCGTCGTCGATCTCGGCGGCGCGTTCGTGCGCTTGGTGATGCTGTCGATTCCCGCCTCCGCGGTGCTGTTCGTCATCGGGTCGGCGCTGCGTGGCGCGGGCGACACCCGCACACCGCTAGCCATCGGCCTGACCGTGAACATCATCAACATTGCCGGCAACTACGTTTTGATCTTCGGCAAACTTGGCTTGCCCGCGCTCGGCGTGCGCGGTTCGGCGATCGCCACCGCGATCGCGTTCACCAGCGGCGCCACGTTCGGCCTGGTGCTGCTGGTGCGCGGCACGCTCGTGTTGCGACTGGTTGGTGAGCACCTCCGGCCGCACCCACACACCGTCCGGCGCGTCCTCAGCATCGGCTATCCCGCCGCAGCCGAGCAGATGCTGATGCAGTTCGGCTTCTTCATCTACCTGATCTTCGCGGCACGCTATGGGACCAGCGCGGTGGCGGCGTATTTCATCGGCGTCCGTATCCTGGCGCTGTCGTTTCTGCCTGGCTTCGGCTTTGCTGCCGCCGCCGGTGCGCTGGTCGGACAAAATCTCGGCGCGCGCAATCCCACTCGCGCTGAGCAAGCCGGATGGCTCGCCAACCGAATGTCGGTGACGATGATGTCGGTCACCGGCGTCATAATTTTCATGAGTGCCACTCACATTGCCCGCGTGTTCGTCGACGATCCGGCGGTCATCGACGGCACGGTGTGGTTCATCTACATGCTCGCCGCGGCGCAGCCGCTGATGGCGGTCGATTTCACCATCGGCGGCGCCTTGCGCGGCGCCGGCGATACCCGCTTCCCGCTCGTCACGGTGCTGGTCGCATTCTACGGTTGCCGGCTGGGATGCGCGTACCTCGCCTCGTCCGTGCTGCACCTGTCGCTGAAATGGCTGTGGGCGGCGCTGATCGGCGACTACGTCGCGCGCGCCGCACTGAAATCGTGGCGTTTTCGTAGCGGCCGTTGGAAAACGATTTCCGTGTGACGGAGGCGTGATTCGTGAACCGTGACTCGTGACTCGTCCGACTGCCTACTGCCCTCTGCCTACTGCCTACTGATTCTTCAATCCCGACGGGCGGGCTAAGAGCGTCGGATCGAACAGCTCGGGCGGAAAACTCGGGTCCTGACTCCACCTCAGCGTCAGCGTGCTCATCGTCCGCATCTTGAAGTCTTCCATCGTCACCGTGGTCGGCAGCCACTTGCGTCCGACCAGCATCTGATCGCTGTTGCGCTGCATCTTCACCAGATTGTTGGGCGTCTGCTGGTAGTACATGATCTTGAGCGGAATCTTCCGTTCGGTATCGATCGTGACCACCAGCAAACAGTAGGGCGATGCCTTCGGGGCGATGGACACGGTCATGCGGCCCGCCCCTTCGTCGCTGATGCGGGTGTCGGCGAAGTTCGCGGTCCGCAGCGGTTGCAGATCTTCGCGCGCGAACTCGCTGTCCACGAGCGCGGCGTCGGCCGGAAAGGGTTGGGCCTGCGTGGCGCCCTTGGCGAGACGGAACGCTTGCGCGCCATCATTCAGGATGAGCGCCTTGCCACCGTCGTTACCCAGCTCGATGTAGAGATCGGTGCCGGCATTGCCCGGTCGGTACAGCAGAATGGCGGGGAAGCGATGGGTTTCCTCCGGTGAGGCAACGGTCAGCTCGCCGTCGGCGCGCAGCGGGCTGGTGACACGCGTTTCCTCCTCAACGGCGCGCAGCAGAGTGGGGAGGCGGCCGGTGTCCTGTGCCGCGGCCCGGCAAGCGACCAGCGTTGCTATGGCCGTCGCTCCAATCACCCAACTGCGCATCCGTTCCTCCTGTTCAGCCGCAAAACGCGACCATCTACGCCGATGCGCCATTGCGTTGTCAAGGCGGGTCGGGTTTATTCGCCAGCGGGAGAGCAAGCGGAAGAGCAGGCGGAAGAGAATGATGCGGCGCATCGGTTGGGGCCGGCTGCTGGCCTTCGTTCTGATCATCGAGAACGGCTTCTTGGCGTTCCCGATCGTGCGCGACTTCGTGCTCAGCACCGAGGAGAGTCCGGCAGCACGCGGGCGCCAAGTGGCGGTGAATCTGGGTTGCTTCAACTGCCACGGTCCCGACGGCCGCGGCAACGTGCCCAATCACGGCAGCAAGTACGACACTGTGCCCGGCTTCGGCGAGCAAACGTTGATGATGTTTGTGAAGAGCGACGCCGAGCTGCGCGAATACATCCTCGACGGCGCCCCGCAACGACGCCGCCAGAGCGACAGCTACCGCGAAGAGATGGCCGCTCAGGCGCTGCAGATGCCGGCGTTCCGCGGCTGGGTTAGCGACCGCGACGTCGACGCCCTGGTGGCGTACCTGCGCGTCGTATCCGGCCTCTTGCGACCGAAAGATGCGATCGTGATCCGCGGCGAGCAGCTTGCCGCCAAGCTTGGCTGCTTCTCCTGTCACGGCGAGATGGGGATGGGCGGCCGGCCGAACCCTGGTTCCTTGAAGGGGTACATTCCCGGCTTTCTCGGTGAGGACTTCCACGAGTTGGTGCGCGATGACGACGAGTTGATGACCTGGTTGCACGAGGGCGCTTTGCCGCGCATCGGGGGGCACGGTCTCGGGGGCCTCTTCTTCAAGCGCCAGCGCATTCGGATGCCCAAGTACAAGCGATTCGTGTCGGAAGAAGACCTGCAAGCCCTGGCGGCATACGTGCGGTGGCTCGCCGCTGGCTCGTGGCGCCACGAGCAACTGTCACCGTAGGCACCGCAGCGAGCGCTGCCGGTTTTTTGGGCGGCGCCCAACATCTGGGCATAGCAGTGCCCGGCACCGGGCCGGCGTCCGGGCCGCGCAAACTCGCGGCCTTCCGACGGCGCGTGGCACTGGCGTTGCTCTGCTCAGAAGTCTCACAACCCGCAGGCAGCAGTCTGCACACAAGGAGGGGACAAATATGAGAAGGCACACTACGGTACGTCTGATCGCGGCAATGGCAGGTTGGGCGGGCTTGGCGCTCGTTGCCAACGGCACTATCGCGGTCGCGCAAACGCTGCAGGAGCGCGTCGACGCGCTCGAAAAGAAAGTCGGCGACGGTAGCAAGAGTGTCGTCGACGATTTTGGCATCAAGTTCCACGGCTTGATCGCGGTCGATTATACCTACGACATCAATGCGCCCGACAGCGGCGGTCCGTTTCTGACTCTGTTCGACAACGAGAAGAACAGCTTCCTTCTCAATCTTGCCAACTTGCACGTCGAGCGGCAGTCGGAGAAGGGGGTTGGCTTCGTCTTCGATTTCGACTTCGGCAAGACCGCCGACGTGGTCAACAACACCACGTTCTTCGGCAAACACGACAGCTCGGGCGCGCCCATCACCGGTAACGGCACGGACTTCTTCGATGCGCGTCAGTTCTACATCACCTACAAGGTTCCGGTCGGCAGCGGCTTGAACTTAAAGGTCGGTCGCTTCGTCACGCTGGCGGGAGCAGAGATCATCAAATCGTACAACAACATCAACTACAACATCAGCAACTCGATCCTGTTCGGCTTCGCGATTCCGTTTACCCACACCGGCATCATGGGAACCTATGCGGTCAACGATCAGCTGAGTTTGGATGTCGGTCTGGTGAACGGCTGGGATAGCGTCTCCGACAACAACAACGGCAAGAGCTTTCACGGCGGCATCGGCATCACCCCCGACCCTCACTTCTCCTCGTACCTGTCATTCCACTACGGACCCGAGCAGAACGACAGAGGGGGCTCCAAGCGCTTCCTGACCACAGCGTTGTTCACCGTCAAGGCAACCGATCAATTGACCCTGATTGCCGACTACAACTACGGCAATGAGAGCAACGTTTCATTGACAAGCCCAGGCCTCTCGAACGCGACCTCCACCACCGCGCTTTACGGCGCGCCGGGCAACACGGAATGGCAAGGCGTCGCGGGCTACATCGTATATTCGCCGCTTGATGAGTTGCAGCTCTCGTTCCGCAGCGAGCTCTTCGACGATCCGGATGGTGTCCGGACGCTGTTCCAGCAACCCGGCTTCGGCCCCGGCGCCACCTATTGGGAAGTCACGCCCACCGTCAGCTACCGCATCGCCGACGGACTCTGGTGGCGCAACGAGTATCGCCACGACGAAGCGGACAAGCAGGCGTTCGCGATGGGCGATCATTTTGCCCGCGGTCAAGACACGGTCGCGACCGAGTTGATTTACACGTTCTGAGGTATGCCACGCTGCAAAGGTCAACCACTTTTGTAGCTTCCTCCCGTGAGGGTCTCGCCGCCACTCCCCCTGGTAGCGAGACCCTCTTCTCACGCGCCACCATGAGCTGTGCCTGTGAGTCGTTCGGTGATCAAACAAGTTCTCGTCGTCGATGACGACCCGTCGATTCGGCTGGTGATCGAGCACGCGCTCGCCGGTGAGGGCTACGAGGTCAGCACCTGCGACGATGGCAGCGAGGTGATGGATCGGCTGGCGCGCACGCGCTTCGATCTGGTCGTTCTCGACCTTTACATGCCGGGCATGAACGGATTCGAGGTGCTGCGCCAGATCCGCGCGCGGCCGCTCGGCATGCTGCCCAAGCCGCAGACGCCGCCGACGGTCAAGATCCTGGTGATCTCCGCGCACAGCGACCCAGCCACCACGCATTTCGTCCTCAAGCGCGGCGCCGACACCTGTCTGGCAAAGCCTTTCGATCTCGACGATCTTCTGCAAGCGGCGCGACAGCTCACCCAATCACCACGCGCGGCGCGCTTGCGTCGCGGACGCAACGACCTGACCACCGCCTAACGACGTACGGCGCTTTTTCTCTTCGAACCCCTGTTAACTATTCACGCGCAGTCGTGCTAGGAAGGCGCCACTTTCGCCCGAGGAGTACGAGTATGTCGTCAGCCCAAGCGCGCGGGACGCCACCAACTTATCGCATGTACATAGACGGCGCGTGGTGCGACGCCAACGGCGGCGCCACCTACGACTTGCCCAATCCTGCAACCGAGGAGACCGTCGCGCGCGTTCCCAACGCCACGGGCGCCGACATGGGGCGCGCCATTGCCGCCGCCCGTCGCGCGTTCGACGACGGGCCGTGGCCACGCACCAGCCGGCACGATCGCGCTAAGATGATTCGCCGCATCATCGACGGGATGGAGAAGCGCAAGGAGAAGCTGCGCCAGCTACTGATCACCGCCGCTGCCGCGGAGTACGTCTCGCATCCGATCCAACTCGACATGCCGTTCGAGTTGCTGGCGAACTACGCCGACCTCGCGCTGTCGTTCGAGTTCGAGAAGATGCTGCCGACCATCATCAATCAGAGTCCGATGGGCGCGCAGGCTGTGAGCGCCATGGCCTACCACCAACCGGTGGGTGTCTGCGGCATGATCCCGACCTGGAACTTTCCGCTGTTCGTGAGCGTGCAGAAACTCGGCCCGGCATTGGCCGCCGGCTGCACGATGGTCTTCAAGCCCTCACCGTACATGCCGCTGATCGATCTCACCCTCGCCGAGATCATCGAAGAGTGCGATCTCCCTAAGGGCGTCTTCAATGTCGTGACCGGCGAGAGTCCAGACCTCGGGGCGATGCTGGTCGAGAGTCCGTTGGTCGACAAGATCAGCTACACCGGCAGCGTCGCGACGGGAAAGCGGATCATGGCCGCCGCCGCCGGCACGTTGAAGCGAGTGCATTTGGAGTTGGGCGGCAAGTCGGCCGCGATCGTCCTCGATGACGCCGATCTCGACTTGGTGGCCCCGTACACCTCCGGTCCGAGTTTCTTCCACGCCGGGCAGGGCTGCGCGATGTGTACACGGGTGATGGTGCCGGCCAGCAAGCACGACGCGGTGGTCGAGCGCCTGGCGAACTTCGTCAACATGATTGTGAAGATCGGCGACCCGGCCGATCCAACGGTGATGCTCGGCCCGGTGATCCGCGAAGAGCGGCGCGTGAAGATCGAGGAGTACATCGAATCCGGCAAGCAACAGGGCGCGGTCCTCGCCACCGGCGGCGGCCGACCGGCGGATCTGCCGAAGGGTTACTTCTTGCAGCCAACGATCTTCGGCGGCGTGCGCAACGACAT
>JBGOUW010000300.1:0-6332 GCA_041477755.1 Binatia bacterium | reverse complement strand
GTGTTTCCAGAACGGTCTGTGTGAGCACCGCGTGGCGGAAATCGCCGGCGCCGATCGTACGCTCGGCGCCATCGTCGCCTGGGGCGCGTCGATGGTCGCGCCCGGCGTGTGCGAGCGCACCTCGGCGGGCGGCTTCGTCGTCGGGCGCCTCGACGGCGACACGCGCGACGAGCGATTGGCCGCGCTGAGCCGCGTGCTCACCCCAATCGGACCAGTGGCGATCACCGACAACCTCGCCGGCAGCCGCTGGAGCAAGCTGGCGATCAACTGCGCCATCAGCTCGCTCGGTACCATCGGCGGCGATCGTCTCGGCGCGTTGCTGCGCTATCGCTTCGCGCGCCGGCTGGGATTGGAAGTGATGACTGAAGCCGTCGCGGTCGCACGCGCGTCACGCGTGCGGCTGGAGAAGGTGGCGGGCACGATCGACCTCGATTGGATTGCGCTCACATCAGCGGATCTCGTCGGACCCGGTTCGCCGTCGCTGATGACGAAGCATGCGCTGCTGCTCGCCGTTGGCGCCAAGTTTCGTCGCTTGCGTTCGTCGATGTTGGCCGCGATCGAGCGCGGCCGCGAGCCGGCGGTCGATTTTCTCAACGGCGAGGTGGTCACGCGCGGCTTGCAGCTCGGCATTCCGACGCCCATCAACGCGCGCGTGCGCACGCTCATCCACGCCATCGCCCGCGGCGCTGCGCGTCCAAGCCTCGATCTACTGCGCCAACTCTATCGCGACAGCCGCAACGATATCGGCCCGGTCAACAAGCCGCGCCCGCCCCTGCGCGGCGACGGTATCCCAATCGAAACCGCGCCGCCGGCGTAGATCGTGGCTCGTGCTCGAATCGTAGCTCGTGCTCGGCAAGGACGAACACGAACCACGAACACGAACCACGACTTCAGATGTTGAGCGCGCGCTTGTCGACGGCGAGCGCGGCCTCGCGGATGGCTTCGGGCAAGGTCGGATGCGCGTGGACGGAGCGGGCGATATCCTCGGCGCTGGCGCCGAACTCCATCGCGAGTGCGGCTTCGGCGATGAGATCGGACGCGCGCGGGCCGAGGATGTGGACGCCGACGATGCGGTCGGTCTTGGCATCAGCGAGCATCTTCACCAGTCCCTCGGTCTCGTTCAGGCAGCGGGCGCGGGCGTTGGCGATGAACGGGAAGCTGCCAACCTTCACGGCAAGGCCGCGGTTGCTGGCTTCCTCTTCGGAAAGACCGACACTGGCCAACTCGGGCCAGGTGTAGACGACGTTGGGGATCGCGTCGTAGTTCACGTGGCCGGAGACACCGGTCATCTGCTCGACCGCAGCGATGCCTTCCTCTTCTGCCTTGTGCGCCAACATCGGCCCTGCGATCACGTCGCCGATCGCATAGATGCCGGGCACGCTGGTCGCGTACGCGTGATCGACCTTGATGCGGCCGCGCTCGTCGTACGCCACGCCCGCTTCGCGCGCCCCGAGTCCCTGGTCGTGCGGGCGACGGCCGACGGCGACCAAGACGACATCGACAACTTCCTCGCTCGCTGTGCCTTCGGTATCGAGCGTGACGGAGACCTTGCCCTGCTTGATGCTCGCGGACTTTGCCGACGTGCGCAGATGAAACTTCAGACCTTGCTTGGTCAGCGCCTTCTGCAGCTCGCGCCCCATCTGCACATCCGTGCCGGGGACGATGCGATCCATGAACTCGGCGACCACGACTTCGCTCCCGAGGCGGCTCCACACCGAACCAAGCTCGAGCCCAATCGCACCGCCGCCGACCACCAACATGCGCTGCGGCACCGCGGGCAGACGCAATGCCTCGGTCGAGCTGATGACGCACTGGCCGTCGAACGGCAAATCCTTCAAATCGATCGGCTCGCTGCCGGTGGCGATGAGGATGCGCTTGGTGGCGAGCGAGCGCGCGCCGTTCTCACCGCGCACCTCAACGGTCGATGGGTTCACGATGCGGCCGAGCCCTTGCACACGTTCGACCTTGTTCTTGCGAAATAGTCCGGCGATGCCGGTGGTCAGCGTCTTCACGATCTTGTCTTTGCGCGCCAGCATCGCCGGCAGATCGAGGCTGACTGGCCCGACCTTCACGCCGTGGACGGCGAGGCCGTCTTGGGCTTGCGCGAAGTGCTCACTCGAATCGAGCAGCGCCTTGCTCGGAATGCAGCCGACGTTGAGGCAGGTGCCACCGAGCGCGGCGTCCTTCTCGACACAGGCGACGCGCAGACCGAGCTGTGCGGCGCGGATCGCTGCAATGTATCCCCCCGGTCCGGAGCCGATGACGATGAGGTCGAAAGCCTGCTCTGCCATACCGTTCACTTATCGGCTTCACGGCGGAGAGCCAAGCCGATGCGGAGAGTGTGCGGGAGAACTTCGATCACTGCCGCGCTGGGGATTCGCCGGCGACGACCGCCGACTCGTCGATCGCCGACGGCACCCAGATGCGGAACGTCGTGCCGCGCGCCGGTTCGCTCTCCACGGCCAGCGTCGCGCCGATCATGTCGACCAAGCGCCGGACGATGTAGAGGCCGAGCCCGACTCCGCCGTGTTGGCGCGTTGGCGATTCGCCGATCTGACGAAACGGCTCGAAGATGATCGGCAAGGCCTCAGCGGCGATGCCAACGCCCGTGTCGGCGACTTGTATCTCCACACCACCGTCGCGTTTGTGTGCGCTCACCACGACGGAGCCGACTTCGGTGAACTTGATGGCGTTGCTCACCAGGTTCTTGAGGACGATCTTGAGCTTCGCCGCGTCAGAATAAACTGGCGGCAGCTCCGGGTCGATGCGCCACTCCACGCGCACGCCCGGCTTGTTCTGCAACTCGCGCGTCTCGGCGTTCACCTGGGCGATCACGTCGCCGACGGACAACCGCCGCTTCTCCACCTCGACTCGGCCGGACTCCAAGCGGCTTACGTCCAACGTCGCGTTGATCAGCTCGAGCAGCTCGACGGCGCTCTGCCGCATTCGGCGCAGCACCGCGGCTTGCTCGTCGCCGAGTGCGCCGAAGGCCTGCTCTTGCAACAGGTCGTGGTAGCCGAGGATGACGTTGAGCGGCGTACGCAGCTCGTGCGACATGGTGGCCACAAAATCCGACTTGAGACGGTTGGCGGCACGCAACTCTTCGAGCAGGACTTGCTTCTCTTCTTCATCCCGCTGGCGGACCGTGACGTCTTGGCACATTGACAGCAAACCGACGAACGTTCCGTCCCGACGCCGGAGTGGCGCACTATTCCACTCGCACACGATGAGCCGGCCGTCTCGGGTGACATTTTGCGAACGCGCCGAGCTGACGATGGACCCAGCTTCCAAACGGCGCAACGCTTCACGAACGCCCTCATGCTGGGATATCGGGGTAATGACGTCGAAGGGATGTTTCCCTCGCACTTCGTCGAAGCGATAACCGAAGAGCTGCTCGGCCGCCGCGTTCCAGTACGTATAGCGAAATTCGGCATCATTGATGATGCACCCGATCGGCATGTGATCGAGGATGAGCTGCAAACGGGAGAGCAACTCCTCGCGTTCCGCATCGTGCTGAAACAAATCCCGGCGCAGACGATCCGCGCGGGTCGCACCGGCGGCCGACAACACTGCGGCGATGGCGATCGCGACGTAGTGGTGGGAGCGTGGAGCTTCGTCGTAGGGTCGACCAGTGACGAGCAGGCAGGTCCAGTAGAGCGCCACGGTCACGCCCGCCGACACGTACTGGAAGCGCGCGCTCCAGGGAAAGAAGAGGGCTGTGGCCATCAGCTTCAAACACAGAAAGACAATCGTGGCCGAGGTGTTGGTTTCGGGAATGAGAAGCTGCGCGGTGAGGCACGCCGTATAGGCGAGTTCGGCACCGAGGACGACCATCTGCGCGTGACGCCGCAGGGGCGTCCGCATCAGCCCGGCGTTCACCAGCGGAATCGCCAGTTGCAGCAGATACGCGATCAACGCTCCGCGCAGCTGCGCCGGCCGCATGATCCACTGACTCAGCGCATACAGCGCGGTGACAGCAAAGACGGTGATCCCGAACGTCGGCGCGCTGGCGGCGACGAGATCGTTGCGTTGTTTGGCAAACGACTCCGCGACTGGTGGATGGGCGCCAGCAACCGGCAGCGGGTTCATGCGTCAATCTGAGGCGGGTGAGACCATGGAGTTTTGGCCTGGGTCAGTTGCGAGCTGTCGGCGGTAGCGCATTCGCAACCCACGTAGCCGATAGAGCTTTGCGACCGTTGTAACGGAGAGCCATGCGCCACAGAGCGTGGTCGAGATCAGCAATGTGCAAATGGCGATGTGTTGCGTGGCGGACGGCGATCCGCCGCGCGCGACGGTTTCGCTGGCTTGCACCGTGACGACGAGCGTATGCAGTATCCACGGGCTCAACAGCAGGCCCATCAGCCACAGGCCCGATCCGCACCGTTCGATCCCCGATGCGTCATCCAACACCAGCCAGGGTTCCTCGTCGGCCACTGTCCGATCGCGAAAGACGTAGCGCAGTTGGTTGCGCATCAATAGCAGAAGGCCAATGGCGACGCCGGCGATGATCCACATCGCCAGGCGCGACTCCATCTCGATGCCGAGGGTGGGGACCTCCACCCGCTTTTTCGTCACCTCCGCTTCGATGGCTTCATAGAGCGTTCTGAGGCTGTCGATCGACTCGGTACCTTCCGCGGCCGCCTTCGCTCCAACATCACGAGCAATCCAGCCGAGTTCCTTGTACGCGTGCTTGAGACCCGAATCGTTCGCGTCGGTCTTCGGAAGAACCGCCTTCTTCCACAGGTCGAGACTTCCCAAGTTGCGCCATGAACCCTCGTCGTCCGCTTCGTCGGCCCCTTCAAAGCGAGTCGACCATTCCGGCTCTCCGTTCAGACTGAATGTCGCCGTTGCGGAAACACGGTAGCGTGCGAAAAATCGCAAACGGGATCGCGCAAATGAGACCTTGACCGTCCCCTTCTCAACCGAGCATTCAACACTTCCGAGGCTCTCCTTGTCAGCGTCGGCGGCTTCGCTGCGCAATGCCGAGCAAGTCTTGAGCGTTTCGGCGACGTGTTCCTTGGCAAAGATTTCGCGCGCGCTTCGCAGCATCGTTTCCCGCGCGCGGTAGGCCGGGGCCAGACTCCCGGCCAGCGCCACGGTGGCGAGCAGCAGCAGCGACAGCGTGCGTGCGGAAGAGAGGTAGGATGCACTTTTGAAGTCGCCGGCCTGCGGCATCGTTGCCGGTTCAGTTTTCCATGACCTGGTCAGATAGAGCAGCGGTCCCGCCACCGGGAGTGCGAACATCAGCATGGCCAGATCACCCACCTCGCCAACGCGCGCAACCTGCAGACCAATCCAATCAGCGGCAGCCAAGGAGTAGGACACGAGACTGAGAAGGCCGAGGCGCATCAGCGCCGAGGCGAACGATCTCCGCATCCACCACCAACATCCCGCGAGATAGGTCGTTGGCAACAGAACGCCGAAGAGACTCGGGCTAAAGGGATCAATGATTTCCGCATTGTTCATGTTTCGAAGGGTGAGAAGAAGCCAAAACACGCTCGCGAGCAGACAGATCGCAAACCCACCCAAAGCCACAATTCGAAGCGCAAACTGAAGGATCCGCGTTCGATCGAGGCGCGCTGATGACGCGACGATGGCGAGTACCAGCACCACGATCACCGCCCCACTGAGAATCCATGCGACCGCAAACGAATCGAAATCGTGCTTGAACGTGCCGCGGACATCCAAAATCGTTTTCCACTTCGCTGGATAAAGAACCTCTATGGAGAAGATACAGATGCCGAGAATGAGCACAGTGGTGCATGCAACATAGGTGACCGACAATGCCCGGTGGAGTCGCAGGAACAGCGCGGTCAGCTCGTCGCGCGTGCTCACCTCGCTCGCGGTGTCGCTCATGCCGGCATCTGGCGAACGCTCACACTTCGAGCAACAGCCGGCTCGGATCTTCGATGCGCTCCTTGACGCGCACCAGGAAGGTCACCGCTTGCTCGCCGTCGACGAGACGATGATCGTAGGAGAGCGCGACGTACATCATCGGACGGATGGCAATCTGGTCGTCGATGACCACTGGGCGCTTCTCGATCTTGTGCATGCCGAGGATACCGCTCTGGGGTGGGTTGAGGATCGGCGTCGACATCAGCGAGCCGTAGACACCGCCGTTGGAAATCGTGAACGTGCCACCGCTGAGGTCGTCGATGCTGAGCTTGCTGGTGCGCGCCAGACCCGCGAGCCGCTCGATCTCTTTTTCGAGTTCGGCAAACGTGCGCAGCTCGGCGTGGTGCACGACCGGTACCACCAAGCCGCGCTCGCTGCCGACCGCGACGCCGAGGTTGACGTACTGCTTCACGACGATCCTGTCACCGCGGATCTCG
>JBGOUW010000360.1:0-5313 GCA_041477755.1 Binatia bacterium | reverse complement strand
CCCGACGGCGTGCCGACACTGGTGAGCCACAATTGGTGGACGGCACGCGTGGCGCCGACGTGGAGTAGACGGCGCGCGGCCGGCGTGTCAGGAAAGTTCGTGCTGCTCACTTCGATCAGGATGACGTAGTCAAACTCCAATCCCTTCACCTGCTCGATCTCGGTGACCTCGATGCCGGGCGCGAAGGTGAAGTCCTGATTCTCCACTTGCCGCACGCGCGGCACTTCGCTGTTCGCCAGGCCCCGGTAGTAGATCGCGCTGAGTTCGCGCGACGAAGTCAGCAAGGCAACCGATGCCAGTCGCTCGGTTTCGGCGAGGTGCTTCAGCGCGTCGGCCAGGAACGCGACGCAGGCGCCGTGATCGGTGAAGCGAAATAGTTCCACCGGCGGACCGGCGCGCGTGGTCAGCGGTGGGCGGTCGTCCTCGCGCAGGTCGCCGAGCAGCTCGACTGCGAACGTCATGATCTCCCGCGTACAGCGGTAGCTGATCTGCAACGTACTGACTTCGGTACCCGGCAGGCCGAGATGGGCGAAGAAATCGACCCACGAGGTGAAGCCCGAGTCTTTCACGACATGCTGCTGGGTGTCGCCGGCGAGCGTAATGCTGCGACGCGCGTCGAGGCAATCGAGCAGGACGCGGACCTCGACCGGCGAAAAGTCCTGCACCTCGTCAATCGCGATGTGGCGATAGCGCAGGGCCGAAGTCGCGCGCCCGGGCAATGCCCCAATGCGTAACTGCCACGCGCGCAGCAGCAGCGCGTGGTCTTCGTCGTCCAACTCGGCGTGCGTCTTGGCCTCACCGGCGAGCCACGCACTCAGTTCGTCGTAGCGCAGGCGATTCCAGTCGGTGGCGCGTTGGAGCGCTTCGGTGCTGAAGGCGGTGGGGTCACGCTCGGCGAAGATCGGTTGCAGGAATCCGGCCTGGCACAAGACACTCACCCAGTCGTCAATCACTTGTTCGGGCGTCGGCGGTCCGTCGACGCGCGCGACTTGGCGTTCGAGCGCGACCAACACCGCCGGGTGCAGTTTGAGGCGCTGGACCACGGCGGGCGTATCGTCGCGGGTCGCGCGCGGCAGCATGGGAAACAGCCGGCGTACCTGGTCGGCGGCCCACTCGTGAAATGTGCGTACTGGCACGCGCTGCACGCCGAGCGCCGGCAGCACGTGGCTGACGTAGTCGCGCAGCGCGGGCGAGAACACGATGACCAAGGTGTCCGTCGAATCAACCGCGGGGTCGTCGTAGGCGAGGTAGGCGATGCGGTGCAAGGCGACGGTAGTCTTGCCGGACCCCGCGGTGCCGCGGATCACCACAAACCCAGACGAGGGCTTAGTGATCAACTCGAACTGCTCCGGATCGATCAGCCCGGCGATGTCGGGAAGGTGCTTGTCGCGGCGCAACTGCGATCCATGCGGGTCGGTACCGAGGCGGCGATGGCCGGCATCGCCGCTCGCATGGGCGCGCAACGCCGCGCCCTCGCCGCCGGCGAGTCGCGGTGGTTCGCTGGCGCGCTGGTGCCAGCCCGTCGGCGCACTCGGCTCGGTCGAAAAGACGCCTTCGGGGGCTTCGACGCGCTGCAGCGTTTGATCGCGAATCGTCACCGTACGGCGCGCCAGCACGGCGCCGCTGCGCTCGCGTCCGGCGATGGTTTCTTCGTACTCGTCACCCTGCTGATAGCGGTAGAAGATGCGCGAGACCGGCGCGTTGCGCCAATCGACGATGTGGATGCCGCGCTGCAAATGCGTGGCGGTGCCGAGCAGGATGTCCTGCTCGCCGCTGTCGTCGCGCACGCGCAGGTGCGCGAAGTACGGCGAGCTGCGGTTGACCCGCGGCGCTTGGCGCGAGGCCCGCACCTGATCCAGCAGGGCCGCTTGCCGATGCCACTGCTGCTGCAGCGCGGGTTGATCCTCGGTCTTCTCCCCGCGCAGCATCTCGCGCAGCCGTTCGAGATCCGCGACCAGTGCGGCTTCCGACGGTCCCGTTGCCTCGGGCTCTTTGAGCACCGCGACGACGCGAGCGAGCAAGTCGAGTTCTTCGCTGACGATCGGATGAGGCACAGGGACGGAATGGTACCGGGTTCGGGCCGGTGGGTACAGTAGCAGAGGGGGAATCTCTGCGGCGGCGATGCGTGGTTTGGATGCGTGGCTTGGATTGTAGGAATACGACGCGCGCTGGTCTAGCATCGCCGGCCACTGGTGCCTGCGAATGGAATTGCGAACGCTCGGTCGAACGAATCTCACTGTGTCTCGCCTCGGCGTCGGCTTGGCCGCGCTTGGCCGCCCGGGGTACGCCAACCTCGGCCACGGCGCCGATCTCGCTTACGACTACGAAGTGAAGGCGATGGCGGCGCGCACGCACGCGGTGCTCGATGCCGCGTGGAACGCGGGGGTGCGCTACTTCGACACTGCGCGCTCGTACGGTCGTGCCGAAGAGTTTCTCGCCGCCTGGCTCGGCACGAGCCGGATTGCGCCCGATGCCGTCACGATCGGCTCCAAGTGGGGGTACACCTATACCGCGGATTGGCGTGTCGACACGGCGCAGCACGAAGTGAAGGATCACTCGCTTGGCGTCTTGCGGCGGCAGATCGGCGAGAGCCGCGCGCTGTTGGGCGCGCAGCTTGATCTCTACCAGATCCATTCGGCGACGCTCGACAGCGGTGTGCTCGACAACCACGCTGTTCTCGACGAACTCGCGCAACTGCGCGCGGATGGCGTGGCGATTGGGCTGACGCTCAGCGGTCCACGCCAAGCGGATACGCTGCTGCGGGCGATGGCAGTACAGATCGGCGGCGCAGCGGTGTTCGACTGCGTGCAAGCGACGTGGAACCTGCTCGAACGCTCCGCCGAGCCCGCACTGCGCTCGGCCCACGATGCCGGCCTCGGCGTCATCATCAAAGAGCCGCTCGCCAACGGCCGTTTGACCGATCGTAACATCGACCCGTCGTTCGCGCCGCAGCGGCGCGCGCTCGAACGCGTGGCGGCGCGGCTTCACACCACGCTCGACGCGCTGGCGTTGGCGGCAGTGCTCGCGCAACCGTGGGTCGACGTGGTGCTCAGTGGCGCCGCGACGGTGCCGCACCTACAATCAAACGTGACGGCCCTCACGGTGGCGTGGGACGAAGCGACGGCGGACGGTCTGACGGCAATCGGCGAGACGCCAGACCACTACTGGGCGACCCGCAGCCGTTTGCCGTGGAACTAGGGCAGCACAGGAGGCGAGAGCGAATGGCGAAAGCGGATCAAGTCATGAACGGGCGAACCTGTCTGATCACCGGTGCGACCTCCGGCATCGGCCGCGCAACGGCGATCGAATTGGCGCGCCGCGGCGCCACGCTGGTGCTGGTCGCCCGCGACCGCGGTCGTGGCGAGGACACGGTGCGCGAGATTCGCGAGCGCACCGACAACTGCGAGGTGACGTTGATGCTCGCGGACCTCTCGTCGCAGCAGTCTATCAGGGAGTTGGCGCGCGAGTTCCTGGCGACCAATCGTCCGCTGCACGTGCTGCTGAACAATGCGGGCGTGGTCAACCTCCACCGCACGCTGACGGTCGATGGCATTGAGACAGTCTTCGCGGTCAACCATCTGGGGTACTTCCTGCTCACCAACCTCCTGCTCGATCGGCTCAAGCAGAGTGCGCCGGCGCGCATCGTCAACGTCGCCTCCGAAGTGCACAAGATTGGCGCGCTGGATTTCGACGACCTGCAGAACGAGCGGCGCTTTCGCAGCATGCGCGTCTACGGGCAATCGAAGTTCGCCAACATTCTGTTCACCTACGAGTTAGCGCGCCGGCTGGCGGGTACCAACGTCACGGTGAACTGTCTCCATCCGGGCGCGGTGGCGACCGGGTTGGGAAAAAACAACGGGGCGTGGGCGCAGGTGCTGGTCCGTATTCTTGGCACGTTCTTCCGCACGCCGGAGCAGGGCGCGGCGACCTCGATCTATTTGGCGTCTTCCCCCGCTGTCGCCGGCGTCAGCGGCAAGTACTTCATGAATGGCAAGGAGCGGCGATCCTCGAAGGCCTCGTACGATGACGCCGCCGCCAAGCGCCTGTGGGACATCAGTGCGCAGATGACTGGCATCGGTGCGTAGAAGGGGTGTGCGCCGGCAGCTCAGTGGAGGGTTTCCGCGCGGCGGCGGAGCAATCGCAATGACGGGAATCCGAGCAGGAAGGTCTGCACTACCCAACCGATAGCGGAGTCGCGCAAGCCGAGCCGCTGCGTCAGACGCAGCGCGTAGATCGCTTCGGCCAGATGTGTCAGCACGGCGCCCATGAAGATGAGTTGGATGATCGGTTGCGATAGCAGTGTGGTGACGTGACCGTGCCACAGTGCGTAGGCTCCGTCGCTAAACCCCAGCACGGCGGTCAGGCCGATGCCGCCGAGAATGCTCACCCACCAGTACACTTCGGGTCGCTCGATAGCGTCGCGGGCCGCCGGCATTGAGGTCTCTTACGATCAGCTGGGCGGTCGAGTCAATTGTGCCGGCGCTGCGTCGCGAATGCCTCCGCGCGCGGTTTTCTCTCGCATCCGAACCTGGTAGCAGTCCCGACACGATGCCGGTGCGGGTGCAGATCGCGGGCGTGTCGAGCCTCGACGAGTGCTTGGCGGCCGAACGCGCCGGTGCCGACGCGCTCGGCTTCACCGTCCGTTTGCCGACCGGCGTGCACGACGATCTCACCGAGGCGAAGGCGCGCAGTATCATCGCCGCGTTGCCACCATTCATCAGCACCGTGTGCATCACCTACGTCGGCACGGCGCGCGAGGCGGTCGACCTGTGCCGCTACCTGGGCGTGACCGCGCTGCAATTGCACGGCGCATTTCCCACGCACGAACTGCCGCTCATTCGCGCGGCGCTCCCGCACCTCAGACTGATTCGCGCCGTTCATGTGACCGGCGAGCCGGCCATCGCGCAGGCCCGTTCGCTCGATCGCCAAGTCGACGGCATCATTCTCGACACCTTCGACCCCGCCACTGGCCGCGGCGGCGCGACCGGCAAGACGCATGACTGGAGCATCAGCCGCCGTATTGTCGAGACCATGCGCTCACCGGTGATCCTCGCCGGCGGTTTGACGCCTGACAACGTGGGTGACGCGATCCGGCAGGTCGCGCCGTGGGGCGTGGACGTTCACACCGGGATCGAAGACGCCGACGGCAGCCGCAATCTGACCAAGCTGCGCGCGTTCGTGGAACGGGCGAAGTCGGTCGACGCGTCGGTCGAATGATGGGCTCTGCGCGGGAATGGAGCGGACTCCCTACTCGTCATTCCGGCGAAAGCCGGAATCCAGGCTCGCACCCCCAGCCCCGCCTGGATACCGGCT
>JBGOUW010000383.1:0-4940 GCA_041477755.1 Binatia bacterium | reverse complement strand
CTGGACACCTGGTTTTCGGCACCATGCACACGACCTCAGCGGCGCGCACAATCGACCGCGTCCTCGATGTCTTTCCAGCCGACGAGCAGCCGCAGATCCGTAGCATGATTTCCGAGTCCATCAGGGGGATTGTCTGTCAGCAACTCATTTTCAGGAAGGACGGTACCGGGCGAGCGGCCGCCCTCGAAATCTTGCTGAACACACCGGCGGTCAGCAACCTCATTCGGGAACGGAAACTGTTCCAGATACCCTCGACCATCCAGACCTCAAAGCAACAAGGCATGGTCCTGCTCGACAACTCCTTGCTGGAATTGGTCAACGCCGGCGTCATTGACGGAGTCGAGGCCTACTACGCAGCCGACAGCAAGTCTGCCTTCCTGAAGTGGGCGCCGAAAATCGATGGTTTGGCCGCCGAGGGATAGCGATGCCCGCAATTGATCAGTGGTTCGATGCGATGTTGGCCGCCGATGGCTCGGACTTGCATCTCGCCGAGGGGCAGCCGCCGAAGATCCGCCGCAACGGCCGGCTGGAGAAGCTGGACTATCCCGCTCTGACCGCCGATACGATGCACGCCTACCTCAAAGAGATTTGCAGCGCGGAGCGCTGGCAGCAATTCGTCGACACAGGAGACCTGGATTTCGCCTACGCCTTTGGTGAGAAGGCGCGCTTCCGCTCGAACTACTTCAACCAGTCTCACGGCATGGGCGCCGTCTTTCGGACGATCCCGAGCAAGATCAAAACCCTCGACGACTTGAAGCTGCCGGCGGTCGTCAAGACGTTCAGTCTGTTGCGCTCGGGCCTAGTGCTGGTGACCGGCCCCACCGGTTCGGGTAAGTCCACAACGCTGGCGGCGATCATCGACTTGATCAACGAAACCAGCGCCCGGCACATCCTGACCATCGAGGAGCCGATTGAGTTCGTGCATCCGAACAAGACGTCGATCATCTGCCAGCGCGAGGTGGGCATCGACGTCCCCTCCTTTGCCGACGGGCTGAGAACCGCCGGACGGCAGGACTGCGACGTGATTCTCGTGGGTGAAATGCGTGACTACGAAACCATCTCCCTAGCAGTCAGCGCAGCATCGACCGGGTCATTGGTGTTCGGGACCTTGCACACCAGCTCCGCGGTGAAGACCGTCGACCGGATCATTGACGCCTTTCCTGCCGGGCAGCAGGCGCAGATCCGCAGCATGCTCGCCGATTCTCTCAAGGGAGTGTGCGCCCAGATCCTTCTCAGAACCGCTGATGGCAAAGGGCGGATCGCCTGCAATGAAATACTCCTATCGAGTGGGGCGCTGGCGAATTCCATTCGCGAAGGTAAAACGCCAAACATTCGAAACATCATCCAAGGCGGCAAGAGCCAGGGCATGCAGCTGATGGATGACGCGATCCAGAAGTATCTGAGCGAGCAGAAGATCAGCGGCGAAGAAGCCTACATGAAGGCCACGGAGAAATCGCGCTTCATCCAGCACGCGCAGCGCACGTGATGCCTGCGGCTCTCAGAAGTCATAGCCGTCCCAGAGGTCCTTCTTCGGCTCGGGGGGCAGATCCTTCCCACAGTGGCTGCAATTTGTCGCCTCGGCTGCGATCGACTCGGCGCAGTGAGGGCACTTCTTCGTTGCCTCACTCCGAACTGCGGCACCTTCGGACACACTCTTGGGCCAGGCGAGCGGCTTACTCGGGCCGGTGCTCTTGCGCATTGGTACGCACCTCATTCCAAAGGCTGCTTGAAGTTACAATGTGCCACAACACGCAGTCAATGCGACGTGGTATCAGCGCTGCGCAGCGGTCGCGCAGTCAGTCATCGCCCGGTTCACCGCGGCGATCAGGTCGTCTACGGTAACCGCGCCGTCTGAATTTGCGTCGAAAGACGGGCAGACGTCGATGGCCGTGATGCCGAGCGCGATGTTGACGCCGAGGATCAGCTCGTCCACCGTTACACTGCCGTCCTGATCGCAGTCACCAACGCAACGGAGAGCGCACCCCGCAGCCGTGGGGTCCGTGCAGGTCGGGGTTGGCGTCGACAACGCCGGCAACGGCGAGGGTGTTGGTGATGGGGTTGGCGTGGGCAGCTCCGGTGACGGCGAGATTGTTGGCGAGGGGGTCGGTGTAGGCAGCGCGACGCTGCGCCGCAGGACGAGATCGGCGCACTGATAGTAGATGTCGTTTCCCGGAGTCACGTACGGCGGCTTGTCGTACATCACCTGAATCACCTGGAGCGTGCAGCCATCGCATTCGACGTCGGGCAACGTGATCTGCGCGCCACTCACCCCGCCGTACGGTGTGTCGGCGATGCCGTCGAGGAGCACTGCGCTGCTCGAATACAGCTCGATTTTCGGGCTCGTCGTGTTGCAACCGCTCAGGCACTTCGGATCGACGAAGTCGTTGTCCCCTTCGGCGTCGAACGAGATGCGAAAATGTCCCGGATGATTCACGTACTCATCCCACACGACATTGATCGAAGCCCCCGGCTCGAGCACGGTCACATGGCTGCTGCGCGCCCCGCCGGCAATGCCGCAGGGTCCCTCCTTGAGCACGTTGTCACCATAGCGCGACGGCGGGTAACGAAGACCGACGTGAGCCGCGGCGGGCGATGCGATCGCAACGGCGAGGGCAAAGGCAACCAGTTGGGAAAACGCCTTCACGCGCCGACTGTAAGGACTCGGGCGAGCTTTCGCAATCGGCATTGAGTCAGGTCGAGGTTGGTGGCTTTCGCTCTCGCAGCCCTTCGCTTTCCGTGAGGAGATACCGTCGCTGACACTTGCCCTTTGTTGCGGCGACTGCGATCGTGCGCCAGATGACCTGCCCCATCGAACCGAGGCTCCCATGGGCCCAGTCACGTCAAGGAGACATCGATGCCAGCCGTTAGCAACAAGACTCACAGGCCCCTGAGCGTTCCGCTGCCCGGCGGCAAGACGTTGCATCTCGGCCCGGGAAAAACAGGACAGATTTCCACCAAGGCCGTCGAAGATCCGCGACTCAAGCAACTCGTCGACGCTGGCGAGATCGAGATCGTCGACGAGAATGATGCTCGGCTCGCCGCCGGCTCCGGGGCAGGCAAGCGCGGCCGAACCTCCATGCTCGGCCACACCACAGGCAGTCGCCGTAGCGGTGACCGCTGAACTGCGTTGGCGAGGCGTGCGATGAACCGAAACACCGTCGCCCAACGCAGTCAATCGGCGTGATCGCTCCCGCCCGCCGACGACTCTGCCGCGTGTACCCACTGACCCGATACTCCAGCCGTTGCAACGTGCGCCTCACCGCGCTGAGAGGACGCCGCGTCACCCAGAACGTCAAAAGCTAGGACTCTTCCCCAATGGAGCCGACGCCTGCGGGAGATGGCAGTGCGACCCGCAGCAGATATCAAGGGCAAGTCTCCGTGCTCGGCGCTATCGCATCACGCGCGCTCGACACATCGAGCAATCGAACGCCGTCCTACCAAGCCTACGGCTGGGCGGGTCAATATCGGTCAACCTCGGGGCCGTGCCGAAAACGTCCATCGCTCAGAACCTCGATCACCCGTCCGCAAAACTCGTCGCGGGTCATCGACTCCAGTAACGTCTTGTCCTCGCTTCTGACGACGGTGCGCTCGCCCTTGGGCGTGTCGCAGATGGCGATGCCGTGCGAGATCTCGTCGCGATTGAACATCACCGTGTAACCGACGATCGTGGCCGGCCCGGCGTAGTCACCCGTGAGTGGTACCGGAAGATCCTGCTCGGCAACAGCGCGCGTGATGTCCTCGTAGCCATAACCGCGATCACTTGGCCGATTCGAGAGCACGACACAGCCTTGCTTGCCGAAGATGCCGCTGAGGTTGGAGACCAGTCCGAATCGCGTCCGCGGCTCATTCGAACGCAACACCTCCACCATCCGCGCCACCCCCTCCAGGCTGAAACTATTGAAGGGGCCGCCCGCGAACGGCATGGCGCCGGTCACGGTGAGCGGACACACGTTTTCCAACTTCAAATCTTGCGCAAAGGATTGGATGGCGGAAGGGAAACAGCTGTAGAGTTCCGCAGCCGTGATGTCTTGGGTAGCGATGCCCGCGAGAGCGAGGGCCCGCTCGCCGCACAGGACCGTGCCTGGATGGCTGTGCAGGCGCCGTTGCTGCGCGAGCACCACGACATGCTTCGACTCCACCGCCGCTAGCGGATAAATCCAACCGTCATTTCTCAAACCTAGCTGCTCGGCTTTCGCCACCGAGCATACGAGAATGGCCACGGCCTGGTTCACGTTCCACTGGGTGCAATGGCGCTTGGCGTAGGGGAACGCCAGCATCGAGTTCTTCGCCGTGGCGTTGCGGATCTCTTCGGCGCGCATCGGCTCGCGCCGCCAGGCATGGGGATTCGCCGCGGCGATGTCGCTGAACGAACTATAGAGCCGGGCGATCTTGTCGCGATGCTCTTCGAGGCCCAAACCCTGATGGTAGCGCAGCGCTGACTCGATGATGGCGAACAGTTCGACGGGCAAGTGCAGCCCGCGTTGCCCTTCGAGCTCGCTGGCGAACGGGTCCGTCGAGGTGTGGTGCACGTCCGGCGGCGGTGTGTCTTCCGGTTGCTGCGTATCGGTGACCGGCTGATGCGTGATCATGCTGCGCAGCTCGCGAAACTGCGCTTCCCCTCCCGTGATCACGCCGATCTGTTGTTCGCCGGCAGCGATGGCGCGACACAGATCGCTGAGGAGCGTGAGCTGCAGGACTCCCAGATCCGAGATGATGCTCTTCGCCGACGGGCAGTCCAGCGCGTCGGCGATCACCTTGCCGGGGTTGCGATACTGCCACATCCCCTGCGGGACCGAGATCGATTCGAGCTGTCTCAGCATGTCCTCGGATGATCCCGCATCGCTTGCGGCGTTGCGCACCGCGCGCACCATCAACTGATACGGCTCGGCGCATTGGGTCGGATCGTCGATCCGTTCTTGATAAAATCCGATCCCGACGAT
>JBGOUW010000031.1:0-17186 GCA_041477755.1 Binatia bacterium | reverse complement strand
GTCGAGTGTGTGTGTCTCGGGGTGCTGATCGTCGCTTCGCCGTTCGGCTGGTTGGTAAGGCGCCAAGCGGCAGCACCAGGCAACGGGCAGCCGATCGTGCTTGCCCACGGCTGGGGACTCAACGCCGTCTCGCTCTGGTTGCTGCGCCGCCGCCTTCGGCATGCGGGCTTCGGCCCGATCGTGATCTTCAGCTATCGGACGCGCGGGATCGAGGTCGAGCGCGCCGCCGCGCTTCTGCGCGATCTGCTGGCTCGCGTGCACGCGACACACCCGGGACCGATCACGATCATCGGCCACAGCCTCGGCGGTCTGGTCGCCCGCTACTGTCTGCGCCGCTACCCGGTGCCCGGCGTGCGGCGCCTGGTGACCATCGGTACGCCGCATCGCGGCACGATCGCCGCCCGTGTTGGACTCGGGACCAAGCGACTGCTGCCGGACGCAACGCTGATCGTGAAACTCAACACCGCCGACCACCTCCCCGAGCAGTTTGAAGTGGTATCGATCTCATCACCGTTCGATGCGTTAGTGATTCCGCATCGCAACGCCGACTACCCCGGCGCGTGCAACATCGAGATCCGCGCGGTCGGCCACAACGCGTTGCTGTTTTCGCCGCGCACTGCGGCGCTGATCGTGGAGAACTTCGCGAGCGCCTCTCCTTGACACTCCCCCTTCGTCACCGTACAGCATCGCGTGCTCTCATGATCGCCTACGGCGCCCAACACACTCCGGCGTCTAGAAAACACCTGCCGCGTTACCGAACCCGCGCCGGGGCAACACTGCTGCGCACCGCTGCCGCAGTCGTCAGCCTCGCCATCGCACTCGGTGCGTGTCCCGTGATCGCCGTCACGGTAACCCCTCAGCTCATCATTGACGCCGTCTTCGATGAGACCTCGGTGACAAGCGACCTGGACGTCAATCACGACACCCGCGTCACAGTCGCCGACCTCACCGAGTTGGCGCTCCAAGCTTTGCCGACCGCAACGCCGACCGCCACACCCAGCGAGACATTCACGCCCACTCATACGTCGACGACTACGACCACTCCGACTGCAAGCGCAACGGCTACCACGACGCCTTCGTCCACCGTCACCGCAACCGTGACGGCGACTGTGACACAGACCGTCACTGCTACACCGCCCAACACGGCAACCGCGACGGGGACCCATACGCTCACCGTGACAGCGACGCTGACGGCAACTCGCACCGTCACCGCGACCACCACAGCGACCCCGACTGTGACCCTCACTTACTCTTCGACGGCCACGCCTACGAGCACGGCGACGCCGACTGAAACCGGCACGCGCACAGCCACCGCCACTCCAACGCCAACCGGGACGCCAACCGCGTCTTCCACGGTGACCGCCACGCCAACGAGCACCGACAGCCCGACGACGACTGCGACTGCCACCACAACTCCAACGATGACCGACACCCGCACCGCCACCGCGACGTTCACGCCAACCGCAACGCCGACCGAGACCGGTACGCCGACTCCGACTCACACACCGACCGCCAGCGCGAGCCAAACCATCACCGCGACCCCGACCGATACTGGCACCGTGACGAGCACGCTGACGTCAACCTCCACGGCGACCGCCACCGCCACGCCATCTCTGACACTCACCGCTTCGCCGACGCCGACGACCACGCCGACCCGCACGGGAACCCACACACCGACGGTCACCCCCACCAGAACTCCTACACGGACGCCGACTCAGACCCGAACGAAGACCCCGACGAGGACGCCTACGAACACTCGCACGCTGACGCCCACGCCGACCCCGTCGCTGACCCCGAGCCTCACGCCGACCACAAGCGTCCTCTTCGATGGGACGATCTCGCAACTGAGCCCGCATGCGGTCGGCGACACGCTGATCTACGCCATCACCGGACCGAACGCCGGACAGACCGCCACCGGAACGTCTACCGTGATGAGCCTCGGTGATGCCGGCAACTACCTCGTCGATATCCTCCGCACCGACAACAAGCACACGGTGGAGAAGCAGCAAGATACGGGCGTGCAACTGTTCTTCAAGGGCAGCACCGACCTCATCAACCAAGTCTTCTCCGATTGTTCGCCGCTGCTGTTGCGGCTCCAGACGCCGCTGGTGACCGGGCAGATGGTCCAGTCGACGACGACCTGCACCACCCGCCGGATCAGCGACATGGCCTTCCTCGGGTCGTCACTCCAAATCGACACGCTCACTCCAGTGGAGCTTGTTGACAGCGTGATGGTTCCTGTGGGCACATTCACGAATGTCATTCACGTGACCCATACGACTACAGCCGGCAACCAGACCGACGACGTCTACATCGCTCCTGGGGTCGGCATTATTCGGATCGTTTCGATGTTCGTCGGCAAGACGCAAACGTTCGATCTGACTGGCGGCACGATCGACGGGCAACCGATCACGGGGCACTGAGCGGAACCGTGTGCAGGCAGAGCGGTCGCAGCATGTCGCGGCGGTGGATAGAGGCGGCGCTCATTGTTCTCGGTCTCCAGGTTGCGGGTTCGGCCGCCGCTGACCTGTCGTTGCCGACGCTCAACGGCTATGCGCAGTACGAGACCTTCGGTTATCCCGATCACGGAACCCAAGGCCAACGCTCGGAGAATTTCTTTGAAGCACGGCTGCGCAGTAGCGGTCGGCTCACTTCCGCCCTCAGCTACCGCTTCGAAGGCCGCGCGGTAGCCGACGACGCTGACTTCACGGCCGGCGCCTATTCGCTGCGCAACGCGTCGAGTCAGCGGCCGTATCTGTCGGTAATCAGCGGAGCGCTCGACTACCAGGCCAGCGACGCCCTGCGCGTGAGCGCCGGCAAACAGATCGCCAACTGGAGCATCTTCGACGGCCTGCAGCCCGCCAATCTGCTGTCGACGATGGATCAGTCGGACGCCTTTCGCGAAGTGACGCTCGGTCTACCGGGTGTGTCGGCTCACTATCAACCCGACACGACATACCTCGACGTGATGGTGGTCCCAATGGCCTTTACGCCGTCACGGATTCCGCAAGGCCGCTGGGCCATCATCCCGCCCCAGGCGTCGCAGCGACAAGATCTGCCGCCCGTCCGTTTCGACGAGACCCAAGCCGGAATGCGCCTCGGCACACGCTGGGGGGCGCTCGATGCAAACATCTTCGGCTACGTCGGCCGCGACTACCAGCCGATCTTCGTGCCGCAGTTGGTCTTCCTCGGCTTCGGGGATTACCGCCTCGACATCGTCACGCAGTATCCGACTCTGCGGGCAGGCGGCATCAACGCGTCGCATCCGCTCGGTGAGCAGATCATCCTGCGAGTGGAATCAGTGTACTTCAACAGCCCCGATCGCAACCGCGCCGACTTCCTGCAGAGCGTCATCGGGATGGAGTACGCCCTCGACGATTGGCGGTTCGTCCTCAACTACTTCCGCAACGATCAAACCATCGGCGCGCCCCAGGAAGTAACCGACCCGGGTGAGCGACAATTCTTTCGCAGCTTTCTGTTCGGTGAAGCGCGCTACGATGGCGGCGACTTCGAGGCGCGGTTTCGCGGGGGTTACGACATGACCGAAGAGTTTCTCTTACTCCAGCCCGAGGTCTCGTATCGCGTGTGGGGGCAACTGCGCGTCGCGCTGGTGGCTAGTTTCATCGATGCCAACCGGCCGTCGTACTTCAACAGTATCCGCAACGAAGATCGCATCGGCACGCGGCTCCGGTATTACCTCTGACGGTATCGCTACTCGTATCGTAGAGCTACGGCGGGCTCGATCCGCGCCGCGCGCTGCGCCGGTATCAACGCCGCGACAAAACAAATCGCGACGGTTACCGCGGCCACCGCACCGGCTTGCACGTACGGCACATGGAGCGCGATCACCCAGCCCATCAAGAACGGAAACGTCTGTTCGACCCAGAGGGTGCCGAGCACACCCCCGGATACTGCCCCCAAGCCCAGGCCCAGGGCGCCGAGCACCACCGCCTCGACTACCACGACGCGCCGGATGTATCGCCGCCGTATCCCGAGCGCCCGCATGCAGCCGAGCTGGCGCGTACGCTCCAGCACTCCCGCCGCCAACGTATCGGCCACGCCCACGAACACTACGCAGAGGACCACCGCCGCAAGCATGTGCACGCCAGCGAATCCACGGCTCACTTGCGTGGCGAAGTAGTCAACCGTCTCGGCCGCCGACAATATCCGCAGGCCGTACTTTCTCCCGAGTGTCCGCGCGATCGCCGTCCGCACGCTGGTCAAATCCGCATTCGGCGCGATTTGAACAAAAGCCCGCGTAATCTGCTGGTCGCCCCAAAACTGCTTGAAGACGTCGCGACTGAGTTCGACGGTTCCGCGAGGCGATAGCAGATTTGTGACCACTCCCACGATTTGCAGCGTCAACGGCCCCCGCGGCGTCTCCAGCGTGAGCGCCTCGCCCATATGCACACCAAGATTCATCGCGAAGCTGCTCGACACGACAACACCGCTGCCGCGGGCAACGGTCTGCCAAAGGTCAGGTTGCCCGCGGGCGAGTACCCGCCACGGCTGGAACTCGGGATCGATGAAGTACTTCGGGTCGAATGTATCAAGGGCGATGGGCCCCCCCTTGTAGTGCCACTCCGCGGTGCGCTGCCCAATGACCGTCCTGATTTCCCCGAGACTGCGGATCTCCGCCAAGAGCGCTTCACTGACCGGCGCCTCGTAAAACCCGTGCGCAATGTGCGCCGAGCTCACCACGAGGTCCGCGTGCAGAGCACCCGCCCCGACAACAGCGTCGGTCACTGACTCCTCGAAGCTATTCGCGACCATCCACAGACATAACACTGCGCCCAGTCCAACACCGCACGTGGCGATCGTCAGTGCCGTCCGGCGAGCACTGTGCGTGATGTTCGCCATCGCGATCGCCCCAGACGGCCCTGCCAACCAGCGAGCCATGCCTGCGAGTGTAGATCGGCCGATGTCCACCAGGAGACTGGCCGCTATGGCGGTTTCCACGGCGATCAAGCCGCTGGCTATGAGCCCCCATACAGCGGCGCGGGTTCGCGCCTGCGCCACGATTCCTCCTGCGATCGCAGCTGCCACGAGGAGGCCGGGCACCCACCGTCGATTCCCGCTCATCGGCTGCTGCTCCAGTCCGCGGCGGCGAATCGTCTCCGCCGCGGCGAGCCCCGCCGCGCGCCATGCTGGCAGCGCCGCTGCGAACCCCGCCGCCAGCAGCCCCAGGCCCGCCGCGAGAGCGAGGGACCACACGGTGAGAGTCGGTTCCGCATTGGGGATAACCAAGTCGTACGCCAGCGATGCCGACGTGGCGATGAACGGCTGCACCAGGCGAGCGGCCGAAATCCCCAAGGGGATTCCCACCACCACCCCCACTACTCCGAGCAGCAGGCTCTCCTTCATTAATTCGCGCCAGATCACCGCCCGGCGGACGCCGACGGCACTGAGTACCCCGATCTGCCACGCGCGGCTTTCGAACACCGTCGCCAAACGGTTGAACCCGATGAGAAAGGCCGCCACCAACCCGACGAGTGACACCCCCTGCAACATCACCTGAAAGGCCCGAATCACTTTGTGCAGATCCGCCTGACGCTGGCTGGGAGCCTCGACGTGTAAACCCACCGGCAATGCGGCCGCAATCGCATCGCGCACGCGCGCCAGATCCTCTCCCGGCTCCACCAGCACGTCGACCCGATTAATGAACCCGGGCTCGGCAAACGCTTGCTCCGCACCGTACAGATCCATCACGATCAGGTTGCCGCCGTAGACACGCGCGATGCCTTGTGGCTCCAGCAGCCCGCGCACCGTGAACGTCTTTCGTCCCGCCGGGGTCTCCAGCGCAATCTGGTCCCGCTTCTTCAACCCCTCGCGAGCGGCAAAGGCGCGCGTGAGTACCACCGAATCGGACAGCAGGAGGTGCGGGTCGTCGAGCGCATGGGCCTCCTGGTCGCGCAGATCATAGACGCCCAAGTCTGCGTCGCTCGCAAAGTTCACTCCTTGGACAGTAAGCAATTCGCCGCGGTCGTCGGTGGTAAAGGAGGTGGCGCTCACGGTCGGCACCGCCAGCTCGACCCCCGGGACCCCAGCCACCGTCGCGGTCACCGCCTCGGGGAACGGCACCCCTTCGCCGGCGCTGACCTGCAGGGCCGCCCGTCCGGCCATCGTGCCGATCGTCTCGGCGAACGCGCGCTGCACCCCTTGACTGACCAGGTCGGTGGCACACACCTGCGCCACACCGCAGGCAAGCGCGATGACCGTGAGGGCCACCGCGCCGGCGTTGCCGCGCAGGAAGCGCAGCGGCATGCGGAAGCTGAACGCGCTCACGCTGGGGCGTCCCTGCCGCCGTCAATCCCCGGCCGCGTGCACGAGGTGGTCTTCGGTAAATACTTGGCTCGGGATCACGATTCCGACGGATCGCTTCGTCGTCACGATCAGCGTCGTCTCGTTCAGATGGAGATCCCGCACTTCGGTGAAGTCCGCCCGCTGCACACCGGGCGCCACTTCGTGAATGTCGGCGTTGTGCAGCACTTTCTGTAGTTTCCCCGCCGGATCGTAAAACTCGACCTGCAAGGGCACGAGCCGTTCCTTGTCGAACCACATCTTGCGGCGCCGGTACGCCGTCGTGGTCTCCGCTTGTGGCATCGCCACCACCACGTCGCAGGCGCGCTCATCGACCGGCTCGTCGTTCATCCGCTCGTAGGCAAAGCGCTCCGTGCGCTCGCCGGCAAACTCCCGGACATCTTCATAGATGAGATCGGTGCCCATGAACGATTGCGTGCTGCTGGCCGAGATACGTCGCGCCGCCGGCAGCCCGGGCAAAAACACCCATTGATCGTCCTGCGCCTTGCCCGGCTGTCGCCAGAAGAGAAAGCCCGTACCGGCGTCTTCCGCCGGCAACGCGAAGAGCAAGTGAATCTTGTCGTGCCCGTCCTCGGCATACTGCACCTGACGCACGGCACGCTTGTGGATCACTCCCCCCCGCGGCTCGCGCAGCAGCGCATCCGCGTCGCGGCGCGAAAACCGCGCTTGCGACGCCGCGGCGACAATCAAGAACTCCATTTCCTCTTGTTCCGTCTTCACGCTGCGGTAGCGCGCCCAAGCGTCACGCACCACTGTGGTCCCGTCCGCGGCGTGCGCCGATCCGGCAGCGAGCAGCACCGCGAGCACGATCGACCACAATCTTCGCCACAGGAGTGTGCCCATCAGTATCCTCCGCTCACGCCCACTGGAACGTTGTGGGGCTTCGAGCGCCGCCGCCACCGAGGCGACGAGAGTCGCCGGTGCGAGTCGCTGCACCCATTGCTTGTCGATCATCGTCACCGGTCACTGCCGATCGGCGTTTCGCGCACGACGCGGCCATCGCGCAACTCGATGGTCCGATGCCCGTAGCCCGCGGCCACCGGGCTGTGAGTCACCAAGATGATGCTCAGCCGCCGCTCGGTGTTCAGACCGCGCAGCAAGTCGAGAATGGTCTGCCCGGTCCGGGAGTCGAGATTGCCGGTGGGCTCATCGGCCACCAGCAGCGTCGGTTCGGTCACCAACGCGCGCGCGATCGCCACGCGCTGCTGCTCGCCGCCCGACAGCTCCGCCGGCCGCCGCGCGCGCGTGCCGTCCTTGAGTTCCACCTGCGTCAGCGCCGCACCCGCGCGTCGCCGGGCCTCACGCCAGCCGACGCCGAGAAATTCCAGAGGCCAGGCGACGTTCTCTTCGGCTGTGAACGTGGGAAAGAGATTGAAGCTCTGGAAGACGAAGCCGACGTGGCGCAGACGCAAGTCGCTGCGCGCATCATCGGAAAGCTGCGCCAGGTCCTGCCCCGCGACCAGCACGCGCCCGCTGGTGGGAGTATCGATGCCCGCCACCAGGTTGAGCAGCGTACTCTTGCCGGAGCCGCTCGGCCCCATCACCGCGACGAACTCTCCGGCGGCGACGCGCAAACTGACCTCCGCCAGTGCGACGACTGCTTGGAGGCCGCTGCCATAGCGCTTGCTCACCTGGTCGAGCAACACGGCGTCGTCTTGCATATCCGGTCACTCGTATCGCAGCGCCACCGCGGGCTCGAGCCCCGCCGCCCGGCGGGCCGGCAGGTGGCCTGCCGCGAGCGCGGCGACCAGCGTCACGACGGCAAGTCGTATCGCGTGCCCATAGGGCAGGTGCAGGGACAGAACCCAACCGAAAAGGTAGGGGAACGTCGCTGCCACCCACAGCGTGCCGAGGGCGATTCCCGCCGCGCCCGCGAGGACAAGCCCGAGCACTCCTAGGACCATCCCCTCGATCAACACCATGCGGTGGACGTAGCGCCGCTGGACACCAACGACGCGAATCGCGCCGATCTCGCGCGTGCGCTCGATCACCCCCGCCGCGAGGGTATCGGAGATTCCAACGACCGCCACGAACAGCACCAACCCGGCCAGGATGTAGACGCCCGCAAACGCGAGGCGAACCTGGGACGCGAAGTAGTCGATGAGTTCAGCCGACGAGAGGATCCGCAATCCGTACCGTCGACCCATCGCTCCCGCGATCGTCGCACGCACCGTGGCGATGTCGGTTCCGGGGGCCGTGCGTACAAACGTGCGCGTCACTCGCGCGTCATTCCAGTAGCGTTTGTAGAGATCTCGGCTCATGATGATTGACCCGCGCGGCGACGTGAAGTCCGCGCTGACCCCGCCGACCAGAAGCGCTAGCGGCCCGGCGGGCGTGTCGAGCGTGAGCGCTTCTCCGACCTTCGCCCCCAGCTTCGCGACGAAGTTGTTCGTCACCACTGCGGCTTCACCGCGAGCGACGGCCTCCCACACGCCCGGGATTCGCGCGCCGAACAGCGGCCATTGCCCGAACGTCACATCGGTAAAGTAGACCGGGTCAAACGCATCGATCGCAATAGGGCCGCCTGCGTAGTGCCAGTCGACGACACGATTCCCCGTCACCGACACGACGCCCGCGATGTCATGCAACTCCGTCATCAGTAATTCATCGACCGGGGTCTCGAGAAACCCCGACTCAATGTGCACTGAGCTCACGACCAGATCGCTCCGCATGGCTTGGGTAGTCACGTCGATCACGGACTGCTCGAAACTCTGCGCCACTGTCCACAGCCATAGTACGCACCCGAGCCCAACCCCCAACATCGAGACGGTCAGCGATGTGCGTCGGGGATTGCGCGAGAGGTGCATGGCGGCGAACCGCCCCGCCGGTCCCGCCATCCACGTCCATCCCCGCAACAGCGGCCCGCTCACCATGTCCACGAGCGGGCGGCCCGCCAGCGCCGTGCCAACGATCAACAAGCCGGTGGCCACCACCCCCCACGCCACCGAGTCCAACTTTAATTGCAGAACTATCGCGCCCGCGATGCCGGCCCCGACCGCGGCGCGCATCAGCCAGTGCGCGCTCGCACTCTGCCCCGCTCGTTCGACGCCGCGGTCGCGCAACGTCTCCACCACTTCGCCTCGCGCCGCACGCCACGCCGGCAACGCGGCCGCCAGCACCGCCGCCAGGAATCCCAAACCTGCCGCCAGGACGAGCGAAGATCCGTGTACGGCCAGCGTGGCATTCGGGGTCGCGAGCTTCGCGTTGAGCGCGGCCGACTTCGTGACCTCCGGCAAAAGCACGCGCGCCAGCCCGAGACCGGACGGAATGCCGAGCACGACCCCGGCCACGCCCAGCAGCAGGCTCTCCTTCACCAACTCCCGCCACACCACGCGCGTCCGCACACCGATCGCCCGCAGGATGCCAAGTTGCCAGGCGCGGCCTTCGAAGACCGTGCTCAGCCCATTGAACGCAATCAGAAACGCCGCGCCGAGCCCGACGATGTCCAGCGCCGAGAGCAACACCCCGAAGGCGCGCATCGCCTTATTCAGATCCGCCTTGCGCTGTGTCGGCGCCTCGACGCGCAAACCCGGCGGGAGCACTGCGCTAATCGCCTCGGCCACTCGGCCGGCGTCAGCGCTGCGCTCGGCCACCACGTCGACCCGGTTGATGAATCCGAGGGAACCAAAAGCGCGTTGGGCGCCGTGCAAGTCCATGACGATCAGGTTGCCTTGATACAGCCGCGCCACACCGTGAGGTTCGAGCATGCCGCGGATAGCGAAGCGGTGGGTCCCGCGCGGCGTGTCGAGGTCAACGGTGTCGCCGAGCGCGTGTCCGCGCGCGTCGGCGAACGCGCGCGTAACGACGATAGCGTCGGGCAACAGCAGCTTTGGATCATCGAAGCTCCATCCCGCTTCCTCGCTCAACTCGTACACCCCGACCGCCTTGTCGTCCGTGACATCCATCCCCTGCACCGCCAGTAGCTCGCCACTCGCGCCGGTCGCAAAGGCCGTGGCGCTGACGACGGGCACCACGAACTCGACGCCGGGCACAGCCGCAACGCTCGTCGCAACGTCGTCGGCGAACAGCCCACCGTCACCACTGCTGATCTGCAACGACGCGCGGCCGGCCACCGTGTCGATCACATCGACGAACGCTTGCAATGCGGCGCGACTGACGAGGTCGTTGGCGGCCACCTGCGCTACGCCGCACGCGAGCGCGATGACGGTCAAGCTCAGGCGCCCGTAATTCCCGCGCAGAAAGCGCAGAGGCATGCGAAGGCTCAACAGGCGCACGCCACACATCCTCAGTCAGCGCGATGATGTTCCAAGTAGTCCTGCGTGAACACGCGAGCCGGGATGTCCAACCCCACTTCCCGCTTCGCAATCAGCGTCACCGTCGACTCGTTGAGCCGCAGATCGCGCATCTCGGTGATCGTGGCCCGGTAGACATCGGGAGCGACCGGCTGCACATCACTGTTGGAGAGCACCTTCCACAATTGCTCCTTGGCATCGTAGAATTCCACCTTCAGCGGGAAGAGTCGCTCGGTGTCGATCCATAACTTGCGACTGGCGTACGCCGTGTTCGTGCCCGCCCTCGGTGTGGCGACGATCACGGTGGTGGCGCGGCCGTCGATTGGCTCGGTGGCGACCGTCTTGTAGGTGAACTGCTCTGTGCGCTCGCCGGCCAGTTCGCGGACGTCCTCGTAGCTCAAATTCGTCCCGGCCAGCTTCTGTCTGTTGGTGAGCGGGAGCCGGCGCACCGTGTCGTAGCCGGGCATGAACAACCACATCTCGTCCTGCGCGTCGGCATGGCGCCAGGTGAGGAACCCTAGGCCCGCATCCTCAGCCGGCAATGAAAACAGGATGTGAACCTTATCCTGCCAATCGGATGCGTAGAGGACCTCGCGCACGGCGCGCTTGTGAATCGTTCCGGCGGATGCCTTGCGCAGCATCGCGTCGGCCGCGGCATGCGAGAACGGCTGTGGGGGCGGGTTCTTCACCAACAGCATCTCGAGGTTCTCGCGCTCGGTCTTCACGCTGCGATAGCGCGCCCAAGTGTCGCGAACCAGCGCCGTTGCGTCGTTCTCGGCGTGAACCGGCGCAACCGTGATCAAGGCGAAGGCGATGATGACGCGTAGTCGCCAGTTCAGTGAACCCCGGTTAGCCATCAGTCCGCATCACCACCGATCCTCGGTATGTCTGCACGCAGCGGCCATCCAGAGTCGCCGGCCATCAACAAGGCCCGAGTAACGCGACACCAACCAAACGGTGGCGGCTCGGTACCAAAACGACTTCGGGAACACAAGAGCAGAGAAGTATTTCCTTGACATCTTCATCGTCCGCGGTGCATAAAAATCACGGACTATCATCTGCGGAGGATGGCAAAACGCTCGTCGATTGCACCACGCGGTGGCGTGGCTGAAAGTCAAGCAAGTCCAACACAACAGGAGGAAACCAGCATGAGACGCTTCGCAATGGGGATCGCAGGCGCGTCTTTGGCGATCAGCGTGATCGCCCTCTCGGCGCCAGCGCAGGCGGTCGTCGCAACGGACGTGGTGAAGTGCCAGAAAAAGATCGCTTCGGAAACTCGCACTCACTACGACGCCATCTTCAACGCCTACAAGACGTGCTACGAGAAGGCGCTCGGCGGGAAGGATTGCGATTTCGCCGGCCTGACGAAGGCTCTGACCAAAGCGCGGCAGACCCTGATGAAGAACATCCGGAAGACCTGCGTCGGCGACGCGGTGGGCGATGAGCTCCTCCCGACCGGCTCCGGCGTGGGCTTGCTGGATGATCTCGGTTTCGCCCCAGGTAGCTGTCGCGACATTGGAGAGACGCCCGGCGAGTTGAGCTTTCGGGAATTGACCCGGTGCATCGTGAGCCAGAACTTGCAGGGCGCCCAGAAGTCGCTCACGGCCGCGATCGGTTGCACGACATCCACCTTCACCTTCTCTGGTGCTGGCTTTTCTTCTTCGGTCATCATGGCTGGTTTGACGACTGACCAATTCGTCGCCCTCAGCGGCCAGTTGGATCTGTGTATCGCCTCAGATGTGGGGCCTGGAAAGCACGCCGTGGTGATCTCCAGCGATACCGCGTTCATCGACCCGGTTCTGCTCTCCCCCACTGTCGTATGCCCACGGATCATCGGCGGTGGCGGTGGCCAAATCGACTGCACCGGCAGCGCGGGGGCCACGACTGACAAGCTGCCCAATTTTCTCACCATGCAGGACCACGCCACCACCCCGGCGAATGCGAGCAACGTGTGGACTGACAAGACAAAGGTTTGCAATAACTCCGGGACGCCGTATGCGACCCGATGCACGGTCGCCTCAGCCCTCGCCGACTGCGGCAACGCCGGCGCCTGCACGCTGACGCCAAAATACGGCAAGGCCGACGATGCCACGTGTACAAAAGCGGCTCTCTCCAGCGGCTCCACGGCTTGCTTGGAGGCGGATTGCGACGGCACGGCGGGATCATTTAGCGGTGGTGACGGCAAGGAAGCCGGCATCTGCACCGGATGCGCCGCCGCGGCATTTGCCAGCCACGGGGCGTGCAACAGCCCGGTCGACATCGTCGGCTCGTCAAAGCAGTGCGATAGCGGTCCGTATTGGCCCTGCTTTCAGGACTCGGACTGCTGGGCCAGCGGTGGCATCGCCGCCAAGTGCAAGAATCTGAGCGCGCGCGCGGCAGGTGAGATGGTGGTTACCCTGAATGTGAGCCTGGATGCCTCGCTTAGCGCCGGACCAAACAGCATCTATTGCGACGAGGATGACACCTACATCTACCGCGGCGCGCCGACAACCGCGATATTCACGACCGGGACTGCGCAAGCCGGCATGGCCGATGCGGATGCGCTCACGACTGGCAAGCGGCTCTGGGATGCCTCGACCGATTGCCTCGGCTCTCCGTGCTTCGCCAGGCGCTATGGAATTCCCAAGACGTGCAGCGTCGGGGGGGGCGGCGAGGTCACCGTGAACACGATCGGCCTCAGTCTCGTCAGCGCGGCGCCGCTCATCGATTCCATTTACAAGGACGTCTTGGTTACGCAGAACTTCCTGGGCGACTGATCCGTCCGCAGGTTTTCGTCAGAGGGGCAGCGTCTCGGCACTGCCCCCCCTGACATCTCTCTTAACCGCTTCCTACATGCTTCGCTCTGCTCATGACTCCGTCGTGGTGACTCGACTGAACCGGCGGTGTGTACACTTCAGCGTGCTGCCGCTGCTGCTCACACTCCTGTCGGCCGCCGCGATCGCCGGGAACGTGCCTGTCGGATACAACGGCGCCACCTTCGGCATGGCGGAAGCCGATGTGCAGGCACGCTTCCCCGATTTGACGCGACGTTTCGAGTGGCGAGCCGAGAAAGGCGACGCGGTCGTGACCTCTTGGCTGCTGAAGAATCAGACGGTTGGGCCGCTGTCCGGCTGCAACGTCGAGCTGCGATTTTACCGCGGCGAGCTGTTTCGCGTCGCGGTTTCGTACGTCGATCCCGGCACCGTCGCGCAGAAATACCTGGAAGGTCAGTACGGACCGACACCCCGAAACAAGGGCACCGAATGGCGCTGGGACACCGCCACTCTCATGCATGCCCCGGCGTACCACTACTGGATCGCCGACGACCTCGCTCGCCAAAACCGCTTGCAGCAAGCCCTGGCTGGCCGCGCCGACGTCGTCGCCGTGTCGATGCACGTCTTGCAACCGCCCGAGCCCGCCGTGGCGGTGACGCCGGACGATCCGCACCTGCAGTTCGAGCGTCGTGTCGCGCACGTTTCGGATCACGGCACCTTCGCCGTGGCGGTCGCCGATGTCGATCGCGACGGCAAACCCGATCTGATCGCCACCGGCGCCTCGCTATCCGTGTTGCGCGGGCACGGTGACGGGACCTTTGCCGAGGCGAAATCGTTCAAGCTCGGCGACACGCTTCGCGGCCTGGCGCTCGGTGATCTGAACGGCGATGGCATCCTCGACGTCGCGGTGGCGTCGGCCGGCGACGATTCGGTTTGGGTTCTCCTCGGCGCTGCAGACGGCAGCTTTGCGCCCGGCGCGCCGTACAAAGCGGGCGTACATCCCTTTGAAGTGGTGATCGGCGACTTCAACGCCGACGGCAAGGCCGATCTCGCCGTCAGCAACGAGAGCAACCGCCGCCCCGAGTTCGATACCAAGCCGGGCACGGTGTCGATCTTCTTCGGTGACGGCAGTGGGAAGTTTCCCGCCGCAGTCAATGTCCCGGCGCACAAGACCCCCGCCGGCCTCGCCGCGGCGGATTTCAATCGCGACGGCAAACTCGATCTCGCGGTGACGAACGCCGGGTCCGGCGACTTCTCGCTCTTGCTTGCAAGTCCCGAGGTGCACTTCGCGCCGCCGGTACAGATTCCGTACGGCGGTCACGCCAGCTACGGCATCACGACCGGTGACTTCGATGGCGACGGGCACGTCGATGTCGCCCTCACCGAAACCCAGCAGAGTAGCGTGCAGCTCTTCCGTGGCGACGGCGCCGGGCACCTCACGTCACTCACCGCGGTCCGCGCTGGCGCCGGCGCCCGCGGCCTTGCCGCCGGCGACGTCAACGGCGACGGCGTTATCGATCTGGTCACCGCCGACACCGCCGCCGGCACGATGTCGATTCTCTTGGGCACAAAGGGCGGGGGCCTGGCGTTGGCCAAACAGATCGCCGTCGCGAAGCAACCGCGCACCGTCGCCATCGCGGACCTCAACGGCGACGGCAAACGCGACATCGTAGTGTCGTCGCTGGAGTCGAACGAGATTACGGTGCTATTGAACACCTCGCCGAAGCCCTAGCCACAACGCGTTGTCCCTAGAAACGCCTCTCCAAATCGGCAACTATGACTGAGCCCGGAAGGAGCACGATGGAGGCTGCCCAGCAATCCAACGCGACAAGCGCCGAGTATCGCATCTCCACACTCAACGGCCGCATGCTCCCGCTGGTCATTCAGCCAATGGAGGATCGCTCGGTGGCGCACCTGTGCGACTGGTTACGCGCGCGGGCCGACTGGATGCAAACACATCTCGTCCGCCACGGTGCGATTTTATTCCGGGGGTTCGACCTGCACGACGCACCGGCCTTCGAGCGCGTTGCACGCGCGATCGACACCGACCTCAAGAACAAATACCTCGGCACCTCGCCGCGCGACGCCATTACCGACTACGTCTTCTCGGCGAGCGAGCTCCCCGGGTACTATCCGATCCCGCAACACTGCGAGATGACGTTCACCGCCAATCCGCCGCGGCGCATCTTTTTCTGCTGCCTACTCGAGCCCGCCACCGGCTGTGGCGAGACGCCACTGGTCGATTTCCGCGCCGTCTATCGCGACCTCGACCCTACCGTGCGCGAGCGCTTCGAACGCGGCGGGGTGCGCATCGTGCGCAACTACAGTGGACCCCAGGGCGGTGGCACCTTCGATTTCTTTCAGCTCAAGCGCTGGGACGAGATGTTCCAGACCACCGATCACGCCGCGGTTGAAGCGCAATGTCGCGACGAGGGTTTCGCACCGCAGTGGGGCCCGAATGACAGCTTGCGTTTGATCAGCACGCACGCGGTGACCCGCGAGCATCCGATCAGCGGCGAGCGGGTTTGGCACAATCACGCGCAGGTCTTTCACTTGTCCGCCGCATCCGGCGAGTATCGGCGCATCTACGCCCTGCGCCCGACGTTGCGACACTGGCTATTGTGGCAGTTCACCCGCGCGATGGTGCGCGCCAACCGCGCGCTGCACGCGAGCGACGAACAATCGATGCACTGCACCTATGCCGATGGGCGCGAGATTCCTGACGCCGACATGGAACATCTCCGCGACGTCATCTGGCGCCACCTCGTCATCAACCCCTGGAAGCAAGGCGACGTCGTCGCCATCGACAACTACGCCGTCGCGCACGGCCGCCTACCGTATCAGGGTCCGCGCCAGATCGCCGTCTGCTGGACGTAGCGGCGCACTTGGGTGCGCCGCTACGTGTGGCTCATATCCCCTTACGGCTTGCAGACCAGCCTGAGACCATCGAGGTCGCGCATGAAGGGGATCGGGGACGTGTCTTGCGCCCCCGTGAGCGTGCGCAACTGCACGCTGCCGAGGTACTGACGCGTCCCGACGGTTCGCAGCGGCACACGGATCATGAACTCGTCCGTGCACACGTTAGTGCGGCTCGATGGGATCGGCAGCGACAGGGTCGTATCCGTGTTCGAGTCGCGGAACTGCTGCAGCGCCTGGTACAGGCTGTTGTAGTTCGCCGGGTCGCGGCTCACCACCGGCAGCAGGATGTCGATCCCACCGAAGCGTACATCGACTTCGGCGCGAATGCCCTGCGGTACGCAGAGGGGGAGCTGAGGGTCGACGTTGTTCACACAGACCGCGACGTGGAACTCGCAGGCAGCCGGATCGCTGCCGAGATCGCACGTCGGGTCGCCATTCTTGCACGATTGAGTGCTATTCAGGCGCCCGCGCCGATCCAACCGCGGTAGATTGCCAGGGTTGACGATCGCCCACTCCAGCAAGCAGGCCACGTTGTCGGTACTCGCAACGCTGTTGCCGGGGATCAGTTCATAGGTGCAGGTGCCACTGCAGCCGTCGCCATTCGTCAGATTGCCATCGTCGCACTGCTCCATCACTTCCAGCACACCGTTACCACAGGTATGTGGCAGCGGGGTTGCCGTCGGCGTACGTGTCGGCCGTAGCGTGCGGGTGTGGGTCGGAACTCTTGTGGCCGTTGCCGTCGGCGTCGCCGTCGCGGTCGTTGTTGGCGTTGCGGCTGGGGTCCGCGTCGGCGTGCTGGTTGGCGTCGCGGTCGCGGTCGTTGTTGGCGTTGCGGTTGGGGTCCGCGTCGGCGTGCTGGTTGGCGTCGCGGTCGCGGTCGTTGTTGGCGTTGCGGTTGGGGTCCGCGTCGGCGTGCTGGTTGGCGTCGCGGTCGCGGTCG
>JBGOUW010000308.1:0-6199 GCA_041477755.1 Binatia bacterium | reverse complement strand
TTGGTGGGCTCGTCCATCAGTAACAGGTCGGGGGCGCGCACCAGCGCGCAAGCGATCGCCAAGCGCTTCGTCCACCCGCCCGACAGCGTCGCCACGTGCTGCCGCGGGTCGGGAAAGCCCACCTTGGCGAGCGCGATGCTCACCCGCGTGTGGCGATCGTCCGCATCGAGGAGGTCGTCAGCGAGCGCGGCGGTGACGATGTCCTCAATCCTTTGATCCAGCGGGAAGGTCGCGTCCTGCGGCACGTAGCCCAAGCGCAGAAACTTGCGCACCGCGCGCGTGCCACTGTCGGGCGCCTCAATCCCGGCGAGGATCTTCAGCAGCGTCGACTTGCCACCGCCGTTGGGGCCGACCAGGCCGACGCGATCGCCCTCGAACAACCCGAAGGAGAGTTGTTCGAACAACGGGGCGGTGCCGTAGGCTTTGCTGATGGCTTGGCAGCTGAGCAAGAGAGACATCGGGACGCACCTTGTACCTCAGCGGACGCCGATGCTGAAGCGTGGTGCGCTGCGGAATCGCGAGAGTCCCGCTATCCAAGTTTACCGGCGGACATCACGCCGCGCGCTCGACGCTCCCGCTCTCCATTCGCCGCAGGCGTACGGGGACACCGTTGAGGATCGACTGGCCGACGACGCTTTCGACGCGCTGGTCATCGGTGAAGTCGTTCGCCGACACTCCCGCATGCACTCCCGCAACCGATTGCCACGCCGCACTCGCAGCGTGACCCCAGCCATGCGGCAGACTGACCACGCCGGGCATGACTTCGTCGGTGACGCGCACGGGGACGATGCCGCTGTAGACCCGGCTCTCCACCATCGCGGGCTCGCTGTCGCGCAGCCCCGCACGCTCGGCATCGTCCGGATGCACGTACAGCACACAGCGATCGCGACCCGCGACCAGCGACGGCACATTGTGCATCCACGAGTTGTTGGTGCGCAGCTCGCGCCGCCCGATGAGTAGCACTTCGTCGCTCGGGCGCTGCTGCTCCAGCTCGCCTTCGAGCTCCGCCAGCGCCTGCAACAGCGGCGCGGCGACCAAGTGAATCCTTCCGTCTTTGGTTTGCAGGCGATGGCGAACCCCAGGCTGCGCCGCACCCAGATCGACGCCGTAGGGTGACGCCTTCACCTTCGCCAGATTGATTCCGCGCTTCCACGGCAAGAAGCGATCGCCGTGCGGGCCGATGCGGAACAACAAGTCGAGCGTGCGCTGGGGATCGTAGCGCCATCCCAATTTGCTCGCGAGGCGTAGGGGACCGTCGATCCATTTCATGCCGGTCGGCCCGCCGCCAAGCTCTTCGGTCAGTCGCAACAGAATTTCCCAATCGGCCAGCTCGCCGGCTTCTTTCTGCACGACCGGCGGACACCAGCGAGCGGCATTGCGCAGCGACACACTCGGCGCCAGCGGTTCGGAATGATCTTCGGCCAACGACCAACACGGCGGGAGGATGAGATCGGCGTGTCGCGTGGTCTCGTTGATGTACAAGTCGACCGACACCATGAACTCGACCTGCTCCAGCGCGCGGTCGAGGCGCCGGCCGTTCGGCGTCGACAACACCGGGTTGCCGGCGACGGTCACCATCGCACGGACCTGGCCCGCTCCAGGGGTTTCGATCTCTTCGGCCAGAATCGATGCTGGCAGATCGCACCCCGTCTCCGGCAGGCCGCGTACCCGACTGCGCCAGCGGTCGTGCCCGTTCATGCCGCCGAGCTTGACGAACTGCGACGCATCGAGGGCGGGCTCGGGGAACATTGCGCCCCCTTCCGCGCCGAGCCGGCCCATCGCCATGTTGAGGAGATCGTTGGCCCAGGTGGCCAGCGTGCCGAACGCGTTGTTGCACGTGCCAACGCGGGTGTAGACCACGCCACGCGCCGCCGTGGCGAACTCGAGGGCCAGGCGCCGGGTCACCTTCGCGGCGATCCCGGTCAGACGCTCGGTGCGCTCGGGTGAGAACGATTGCAGCCGCGATTCGACCTCATCCCATCCGGTCGTGATCTGCCGCAGCGCGGCAAGGTCGATCCGTTCACCTTCGAGCAGCGCATACACCATGGCCAACAGGAAGGCGGCGTCGCCGCCGGGCCGAATGAAGACATGCTCGTCGGCGAGCTTCGCGGTCTCCGTAAAGCGGGGATCGACGATGACGATCTTACCGCCGCGCTCGCGGATCGCGCGCAGGCGGGCGCGCACGTTGGGCGTCACCATCGCGCTGCCCTGCGAGATGGCCGGGTTCGCCCCGACGCACAGGAAGTAGTCGGTGCGGTCGAGATCCGGCACCGGCATCACCATGGTGTTCCCGTAGAGATAGTATGACGCGGCGAAGCGCGGCGACGTGTCTTGCGAGCCCGCGCCGGTGCGATTGCGGGTCCCGAGTGCGTTCAGAAACGACCCGAGCATGATGATGGCGCTGTAGTTGTGCACCAGCGGATTGCCGAAGTAGACGGCGACGGCGTCCGCGCCGTGGCGGGCGCGGATCTCACGCAGCCGCGAGCCTGCAAGAGCAAACGCGTCGTCCCACGACACCTCATGAAAGCGCCCGTCCGGGCCGCGGCGCACGGGACGACGCAGCCGGTCGGGATCGTTGTGGATGTCGGCGATGGCCATGCCTTTGGGGCACACGTAACCGTGCGAGTGCGGATCGTGCTCATCCGGCTGCACCGCGACGACGCGGTTGCCCTCGACCTCCAACTTGAGGCCACAGCCGGCCTCGCAGAGATTGCAGCTCCTCAGCACCGTAGTCGCCGTGCGTTGTCCTCCAGTCGCTACGATCATCCAACTTTCACGCCGCAGACCGCAAACGAAGCCGCGTGTCACCGCGTGACCGGACCCGCTTTGCCGTGTTGCAGACGGGCAACGTTGCGTTGCGCATAAACTACAGTGCGTAGCTGCGAAAAGAAACGGGGTGCGGGCGAGATGCCCGCACCCCGTTCGAGGTGCCGCTTGGGTAGCGGTGCCGCGCGCGGCTCGGCGCTGGTTTAGTGGCGCGTCGGCCGCAAACGGATGCGGATTCGGCGCGCCTCATTGCCTCTGACTCGGGCGATCCGGCGGCTCACGCTCGTCGTGCCCGCCTGCACGCGAGTGACGACTACCTTGGCGAACCCGGTGGGTAAACCGTCGAGCGTAAAGTTGCCGTTGGCGCTGGTGTGGAAGTGAAGCTGCTTTCGGGTGCGCCCACGGACGGTTCCAATGGCGGCACCGGCTGGCGCCGGTCTCTGCACAGAAGTCAACGCGATCACATCGATGGAAATATCATCGACTGGATTGCCGTCGTCGTCGACATCGTTGATCGCGTCGCCGTGGTTGTCTTCGATCTCGACCTCGATCTGGTTGGTGAAGTTCTTGACCTCGAGCTCGGTTGCCACGAGCGGTGGGGTGCTCGACGCCAGCTTCACCTCGGCGAACTGGCCAACGATCAATTGGCTCGGATCGATGGCTTCGGGGCTTTCGTCGTCGTCGTCCGAACCGGCGATGCCCGCGCCACTCACGTCGACCGTCAGTCCGAGGAGCATGATCGTGCTAGCGTCGATGCTCTGGATCGGCGCCGTGATCTCACTCTCGGCGTTGCCGTCGCCGTTCTGCTTGACCGATGTGGCGACTAGCGGTGCGCTGTCGCTGGCCAATCGCACCTCGACCAACTTGCCCACAACGAGCCCGGCGCAGCCGGTGGCGGTCGGCGCCGTGGCCGGAGCCGCTGTCGGAGTCGGCGTGGCCGCGGGCGGAGTGCAGTAGTAGCAGCCGCCCGGCGCCGGATCGTTCCCGCCGCGGCCGCCGCCACCTTGCCGATGACTGGTGGAGTCGTCGACCTCTCCCGGGTCCGACGCACCGCTCGTTGCCTCGATCGCGGCGGTGCTCACATCGATCGTGAGTCCGAGCACCGTGACCGTCGGCGGCGTGGCGTCGCAGTTGGTGGAATCGAGCGACGCCCGAACCTTGATTTCAGTGTCTGAGGTTTCGTCATCGGCCACGGCTTGGCGTGTGGAAAGGGCGAAGGCAAGCGCGGTGGCGGCAAGAACTGATAGTTGCATCATACGCTTCATCGAATGAATCATGGGCTGATCCTCCTTGTGGCTCGCAGGACTCATTGGTTCCGACGCGAGCACTGCCAAGGGGTAAGGCAACAGGCTTGCCAACGCGCCTGGTGACGCTCGAAAGGAAAAAATGCCCCGACCGAAGGGCCAATAGCCTGGGCCGCAGCTGATGTGGGGCAAGCCCCTCAGTGGTTGTGGGGGATTCGACGCATCAGGACGCGCGAGATGCCCTGAAATCAGGGTACCCCGCCTCACTCGCGGCGCGTGTAGGTCACCATGCAGGGATGGGCGGCGCGGGCAACGCCACCGACCTGGCGCGGGCGCGGCGCGACGGCGTTGAAATGCGGCTGCAGCTCGTAGCGGTCAACCAACCGGCGCAGGGCAATGCGAATGGCGGAAATCGAGAAGCGCTGCGCCGGGCACGAATGGATGCCGTGGCCGAAGGTGCTCACCAACTCGCGCGCCGGCAACGACACGTCCTTGGCCAAACGCCGCCCTTCGTAATGCCGCGGGTCGAAGCGCTCCAGGCCGGGGGCGGCGCTGGTGTTGTTGACCGGCAGCATTGTGGTCAGCATGACGCCGGGCGCAAGCTCGTACCGTCCGCTCTCGGACTCGATCGTGAGCGGTGACAGCACGCGGCGCAGCGTGATCGAGCGCTGCGCCATCCGGATCGACTCGTTGGCGCACTGCTCCAGCAGCGTGTCGTCACCCTCACGCACGCGTTCCAGATACTGCGGATGCAAGAGCAGATTGACCAGCGTCCACGCTAGCGCGGCGTAGAGATTCGACTGCGCGCCCATGTGCAACACCATGACGTCGCGGGCCGCATTGATCTCGCGCTGACCAGTCGGCAGATCAGCGAACCCATCGGCAATGCGCTCCAGATAGTCGCCGATGCGGATGCCGGTTCGCTGACGCGCCTGCAAGATCTCCGTGAAGATCTGCTCGATGCCGTGCATAGCGCGGCGCTCGCGCGCCTTGCGCGTGGCGAAGGTGACGAACGCTTGCGCCGGGCGCACGAAGGAGTCGCCGGAATCGAGGCGGTCGAAGAGCGGGATCAGCCGATCGAGCGTAGGCGGTGTAGCCGCCTCGCGGCCCGCCCAGCACGATAACCCGAGCCGATTGCCGAGCCGGCGCATGGTCGCAAAGATCTCGCAGCGCCCGTGCGCGCCCAGCTCCTCGATCTGCGCGCCCACCGCCTGCTCCAGACACCCGAGATAGTCCTCGGTTTCCTGTTTGCCGAACAGGGTGTGCGGAAACGTGCGGCGGCCGACGAGCAGTTCGAGCGGCAGCTTGCGCTTGAGCACCAACTCGAAAGTAGCCAGCCCGAAGCTCGCCTGGTCTTCGGCGAGTGCGTAGAGCTGCTGCACGCCGCGGGGCGAGAATACACAGAACAAGCGATAGCCGAAGACATCGACGACGAAGGTGTCGCCCAGACGCGCGCGGGTTCGCTGAAAGAACGCGGTCGGGTTGTGCAGTAAGCCGATGCCCGCGCCGACCCACGGCAGCGCACCGGCAACGCGGCGCGGCATCGGATTGATCTCAGGCAGCGGCGTCAGGAAAGAGTCGAACATCACCAGCCGACCATGACGGCGTCGGTCCACTCATCATCGCACTCGATAGTCGCGGTGAGCTCGCATTGCGTCGAAACTTCCGCGGCCGAGCCTCGGATCGTCATTGACCCCATCCAACGATTCCGTATTCACCGGTCCGCGCACCTGGGTCACACGGAACAGCCGGTGCAGGTGCGTTGGATAGCTCGCAGCATGATGACGCGGATCAAGCCGCTGAAGGGTCGGATCACGCTCCAGTACACGGCGAACTTGCGCCGGCTCGCGACGTCCGCGCACACCACCCGCGTCTCCGTCGAGACGACAACGGGTTGCCCGGCTGCGGTTTGACCGACTGTGAAGTTCCATACAGCCTTCGCCAGCCCAGGCGGAAGCGGGTCGCTGAAGTACTCGGAGCGAAACGGTTCAACGTTACCGGTGGGTCGCCAAAACCGTCCGACGACTCCCAGGACCACTTCGCGTCCAGGATCTTCGGCGAGACATGCGAAGCCGTTGTCGATGATGGTCTGCAGAGTGAAGGACTGCCGTGGTCTCGGGGTTGGGTCATGACGGAGGAGAATGCTCGGCAGCGACCGTAGCAATAGGAGACCCTTAGTCAGCGACGAG
>JBGOUW010000377.1:0-4982 GCA_041477755.1 Binatia bacterium | reverse complement strand
GTTGGTCCACGAGCACTCGCATCTGACGCCCGCGCGGTGGCGCGGTCCTGCGAAGCCGCCGCCGTCCACCCGCACCTCGGCGCCCTCATGTGCGCCGCATCGTCGCAGTCGGAACGCCGCCGCACAACTCCCGAGAGGAGGGTTGAGTTCGGCGCGGCTCCTCCCCTATATTGCCCGTCCTCATGACTCGTCTTCGCGAACGCGTCGTTCTGGTTACCGGTGCCGCCCCGGGCCATGCCGTGGTTTCCTCGGTGATGCGATGGGCGTTCTCCGCACGGTCTCTCTGCGCTTTAGCGGCGTAGAACCTACCTGTATCAAGTGGATCGTGCGCCAACTTCTTTTGATACGCACCAGCGACTGAGAGGAACGATGACGGAAGACAGAACGGCCGGCGCGAATCCGGCCCCTACCGATGCAGCTCGTCCTAACCTCCGCTTCATCATCATCGGAGCGGGAATGTCGGGGATCCTCAGCGCGATCAAGCTGCGAGAGGCCGGCTTTGACAACTTCGTCATCTACGAGAAGGCCGATCGCCTAGGCGGGACGTGGCGAGAGAATACCTACCCGGGAATCGCCTGCGATGTCCCCTCGCACTTCTACAGCTACTCCTTCGCGGTCAACCCGGACTGGAGCCATCGCTTCTCGCCGGGCGCGGAAATCCAGACCTACTTCGAGAACGTCGCCCGCCGCTACGAGTTGGACTCACGGATTCACTACCGCAAACAGGTCTCTCGCTGCACGTTCACGAACGGGCGCTGGCAGATCGCGATGACCGACGGCGCAGCCGATGAAGCTGACTTCATCATCGCCGCGACGGGTGTACTACATCATCCGGCGTACCCCGACATTCAGGGCTTGCATACCTTCGCGGGCGCGGCCTTCCATAGCGCCCGTTGGAATCACGCGATGCCGCTGGCGGGCAAACGCGTTGGCGTGATTGGAACGGGATCGAGCGCGATCCAAATCGTGGGGGCGCTGATCGACGAGGTGGCCCAGCTTTCGCTGTTCCAGCGTACCCCGCAGTGGATCATGCCGATGGGCAACCCGGCCTACAGCGAAGAAGAGAAGGCCGAGTTCCGCAAACACCCCGAGACCATCGACCAGCTCCGTTCCGAGGTCTCGCGCATGTTCACCGACGGCTTTGCCAATCACCTCGCCGACGTCAACTCGCCCCAGCTCCAGGCGATTCACGACGCCTGCGTGGCGAATCTCGAACACAATGTGAAGGATCCAACGCTCCGCGAAAAGCTCCGCCCCAATTACCGCGCCGCGTGCAAGCGCTTGATCATGTCGGAGAACTTCTACGACGCCATCCAACGACGCAACGCGACGCTGGTCACGGAGCGCATCGAGCGCATCGAAGCGTCCGGCGTGCGAACGGGCGACGGTCGCTTGCACGAGTTGGACGTGCTGATTCTGGCGACCGGATTCCGCGTCGACCGCTTCGTGCGACCGATGCAAGTGATCGGCCGCGACGGTGCGATCCTCGACGATGTTTGGAAGCAGGGGCCGTTCGCGTACCTGGCCCTCTCGGTCCCCGACTTCCCCAATTTCTTCATGCTCAACGGTCCCAACAGTCCGGTCGGAAACTTCTCGCTCATCGACGTCGCGGAACTGCAGTTCGCGTACATCATGCAGCTCATCGAGCGAGTTCGATCCGGTGCGTGTCGCGAGGTCAGTGCCTCGCGGGCTGCGATGGAGCGCTTCGACGTTGAGCGCAAGGAAGCCGCTAAGACGACGATCTGGAACAGCGGCTGCAAAAGCTGGTATCTCGATGCCCATGGTCTGCCGACCGCGTGGCCGTGGACCTATGACCGCTTCAGGGCCGAGATGAGCAGGCCGCGCCTCAGCGATTTCGAGATGAAATAGGGAGCTTCCATGCATGCCCCGCATTGCCTGATCGAGCGCGAAGGCCACGTACTGATCGTGACCCTCAACCGTCCCAAGACGAAGAACCACTGGCTGATCGGTGCACTCACCCTCGACGTACGCGGCATCGGGCGGCTCAACGAAAACATCGATCTCTTCGTGCGGCCGACATCGGTCGATGACGCGCCCGTCGCACGCGACCGCGATCGAGGGGCCGGACACGTCGCACGGAGGTGGTCATGAAGAAAGCGCTTGCCTTCATCGTCCTGGGAGCCGTCCTCGCCGCCTTGCCGGCGCGGGCTCAGGAGCAGCACCAGCACTCGCATGGTGAGGCAGAGAAGTTCGGGGCGGTGCACTTTCCCGCGTCGTGCAGCGCCGAAGCCCTGCCGGTGTTCACGCGTGCGGTGGCGCAGCTCCACTCCTTCGGCTACGAGGAATCGCGCCGCTCCTTCGAAGAGGTCGCGCGGACGGATCCCGGCTGCGCGATCGCGTACTGGGGCATCGCGATGACGTACTACCACCCGCTCTGGTCGCCGCCGAGCCCCGAGGATCTCGCGGCCGGGCGCGCCGCCGCCGCCAAAGCGGCAAAGCTCGAGGCAAAGACCGAACGCGAGAAGGCTTACATCGGCGCGATCGGTGTCTTCTACGTCGATTCCGAGAAGGTCGGCCACGGTCCTCGCGCGCAGGCCTACAGCGAGGCGATGGAGTCGGTCTCGATTCGGTTTCCCTCCGACCACGAGGCAGCCATCTTCTACGCGCTGTCGCTCCTCGGGACCGCATCGCCGGGCGATGCCACCTATGCGAATCAGAAAAAGGCCGCGGCGATCTTGAACGCCATTCTGCCGCTCGAGCCGCAGCATCCCGGCGTCGCGCATTACATGATCCACTCGTTCGACTATCCAGCTCTTGCTATCGATGCCCTGCCGGCGGCGCGCGCGTACGCGAAGATCGCCCCGTCGTCGCCTCACGCGCTCCACATGCCCTCGCACATCTTCACGCGCCTCGGGTACTGGCAGGAGTCGATCGACTCGAACCTCGCGTCGGCCGAGGCGGGGCGGCAGCTCGTCGCGAAGCGGCACCCGGGTGCCACGTCGTTCGACACGCTGCACGCGCTCGACTACCTGGAGTACGCGTACCTTCAGGTCGGCGACGAGAATGGCGCGCATCGGGTCCTCGACGAGGCCGCGGCGGCGAAGACGTTCGACGAGGAAAGCTTCGCGGCGGGTTTCGCTATCGCCGCGATCCCGGCGCGCTGGGCGCTCGAGCGGCGGGACTGGAAGGGCGCGGCGGACTTGAAGCCTTCGACGCTCAAGCTGCCGTGGGACCGCTTCGTCTACGCCCCCGCGATCACGCAGTTCGCGAAGGCGCTCGGCGCCGCGCGGACCGGCCGCCTCGATGAAGCGCGGGCGGCGCTCGACAGGCTGTCGGAAATCCATACGGCCCTGCTCGGAGCGCCGGTGCCCGGTCCGTACGATTGGGCGACGCAGGTCGAGTCGATGCGTCTGGCGGCCGAGGCCTGGATCGCGTACGCGGAGGGACGAAGGGACCAGGCACTGGGAATGGCGCGGTCCGCGGCGGATTTCGACTTGAAGACGGGCAAACACCCGGTCACTCCCGGCGCGATCCTCCCGGCGCGCGAGCTTCTCGGTGACATGCTCCTGGATATGGGGCGGCCCGGCGAAGCGCTCGCGGAGTATGAGGCGTCGCTCAAGCAGGCCCCGAAGCGGTTCAACAGCCTCTACGGCGGGGCCCGTGCGGCCGAGGCCGCGGGCAAATCCGACAAGGCGCGGCAGCTCTACGGAGAGCTTCTCGCGCAGTGCGTCACCGGCTCGCCGCGGCCCGAGCTCGCGCACGCGAAGGCGTACGTGTCCGAACAGACGCAGGTGCACTGAGGATCGAGGATTAACGAAGGACTATTACTCGGCAGGCATCGGAGGAAACCCCTCCTCAGCAACTTCGAGATGAGATAGGGAGCGTCCATGAATCCCGACCATTGCTTGATCGAACGCGACGGCCACGTGCTGGTCGTGACCCTCAACCGCCCCGAGGCGAAGAATGCCCTGAGCTCCGGAATGCTGGCGGGCATGTATCGCGCCTGGCGCATGCTCGATGACGATCCCGCGCTGCGCGTGGCGATCCTCACCGGCCGTGGCGACGTCTTCTGTGCCGGCGCCGATCTCAAGGCGATGGGTGCCGGTGAATCGGACGACGAATTCATGCAGCTCATGTCCGAAGTGCCCGACATCCATTGGCAAGCCCTGCTGCGCCACAACCGACCACTCAAACCAATCATCGCGGCGATCGAAGGCTATGCGGTCGCCGGCGGCACCGAGATCCTGCAGGGCACCGACATTCGTGTCGCCGCCGAGGACGCGGTCTTCGGCGTCACCGAGGCGCGACGCGGTCTCTTCCCGCTCGGCGGTTCCAGCGTGCGACTACGGCGACAGATTCCGTACACGCTGGCGGCGGAGATTCTGTTGACGGGGCGACACGTGACAGCCAAAGAGGCGCTGGCCTTCGGCTTGGTCGGACGACTCGTTCCAAAAGGACTGGCGCTCACCGAAGCGAAGAAGATTGCGGCCGGGATTTGCGAGAACGGCCCGCTCTCGATCCGTGCCCTCATGCACATGCTGCGCGAGGTCGACGAGAGCGTCAGCGAGACCGACGCCCTGGCAAAGGAACTCGAATACGGCAGCCCGATCTTCGGTACGCGGGACGCCCGCGAAGGCATGAAGGCCTTCGCCGAGAAGCGCAAGCCGGTCTACACCGGCGAGTAGCAAATGAAGGAGCTGGTGCCGAACACCCCGGTCATCGTCGGGATCGGTTTCCATCAGGAGCGCATCGAAGACCCCACGCGATGTGCGGAGCCGTACCAGTTGATGGTGGGCGCGGTGCGCAATGCCGCGGACGATGCGGGATGCGCGGATCTGCTGGGGCAGCTCGAATCGATCTCGGTCCCGCAGGGGATGTGGCAGTATCGCAACCCCGGCAAGTTGATCGCCGACGCGCTGGACTGCCCGTCGGCGAAGAGCATCATCTCGGATCTGGGAGTCCTGCAGCTCACGCTCCTCAGCGATCTGTGTCGCGCCATCGCTGCCGGCGAACAACAGATC
>JBGOUW010000644.1:0-2691 GCA_041477755.1 Binatia bacterium | reverse complement strand
GGCATCCGCTGCGTGCATCAGCGGAAATGCATGCCGCAGATTCTCGGCGTGGTGAACAGCACCGACCATGATCCGTTGCCGCCGGAACTGCTGGACGGCGAGATTCTGTTCAGCACCTCGGCGCGCGACGCCAGCCTCGCCAACAACATCGGCCTGCAGACGCCGGTGCCGCCCAACAACTTTCAAGATCCGGCAACCCCATCGAGACCCGGCGAAGTCGTCAGCACCGGTCACGACGCCGAATATCTCGCGTGTACATCGTGTCACGCCGAAACCGGCAACGACGGCCGCACGTGGGACAACTCGCAGTTCGGCGCCAGCTTACGCAACACCGGCGATCTGCGCGGCCGCGCATCACTGGCTCCCGGTACATGCAGTGACAAGGCCGCCGACTCCGCCAAGACCGGCAGGCCCTGCACGACCGACTCGGACTGCGGTAGCGGCTCACCGCTAACGACCTGTCAGGCCAATCCGAAATTCGTTCCGCTCGCCAATCCGTTGGTCGCGCCCGAAGCGCATCGCTTCTTCAATCCCATGGGCACCATTCACTGGAACGCCGATCGCGACGAGGTGGAAGACTTCGAGCATGCCTTCCGCACGTTGCAAGGCGCGGGCGACTGCGACGGTAACGAACACTTACCCGAGAAGTGCATCGGCGCACTCATTATGCGCTCGCATACCACCGACCCGGTCAACGACTCCGACGATCTCGGCGCACCCAACCGTGCCATCCCCGGCACCAGCGGCATCGCCGGCATTCGCCTCACCCACATGGCCGACTACGTCTACAGCGAAACCGAGTACGTGCGGAATCCCAACATCGGCGCCCATGGTGAAGTGATCGTGTTTGCCGCCCGGCGCGGTCGCGCCATCTTCAACGATCCGCGCGTTGGTTGCGCGCGCTGTCACAATGGCCCGTCCGACGAGAACCAACAATTCACCGACAAGCGGCCTCTGATGCCCGGCGAAGCCGGCTTCGATCCCAATCAACCGGTGAGTGCCACCAACAACCCGTACCTGCGGCATGACGTCGGTACCGCCAACATCTTCGACAAGACCGATCCCTTCATGATCGCCGACACAACAGCGCCCGGCGGCGTCTTTCCCAATCGCGCGTTACCGATCCCGGGAAGCCGCGGTGCGCTCACGGAGTATCTCACCCCAACCTTGGTAGATGTGTGGAACACCGCGCCGTACCTGCACGACGGCAGCGCGGCCACGTTGCTCGATGTCGTGATGCCGTGCAACTCGCACTTCGAGGACTGCAACGCAGCCGGCACCGGCCGTAACCTCGACGACCGCCATGGTCGAACCTCGATCCTGTCGCGCGCCCAACTCGACGATCTGGTCGCATTCCTCAAGGCGCCGCACGGTCCCGTCGGCAATGGAGACGCTCGGGCGACACTCACCATCACAACGGCCGCTACGGCGGCACCCGACTTCGGCTTCACATTCCCGATCCCTATCAATGGAGCCCGCATCGGCATGACCATCAACAGCCGCACGGGTATGGTCACAATGAACGGTGCCGACTTCCCCATTGGCGTATTCCACACCATCGGCGGCGACGTGGCCTTCAACGTCGACGACGATGTCTTCACCGGCACGATCGACAGCGTCGGCAACATCTCCATCCCCAACGTCGGCATGACGCAAGCGCTGGAAGATGCGCCTATTCGTTTCACGTTCAATCTCACCACCAAGACGTCGCAACTGCCGATGGACGATGATCCGAAACACATCATCAGTGGCGCGGCGCTGAACCGGTCGAACGGCTCGATCACGCTGGTCGACATTCAACTCAGCCCGCCCGACACCCCGGTGCTGGGCACTTCGACTCCCACCACGCTCAAGATTGTCGGCACACTGGATTGCGCGCTGATGCAGATCGAGCGAGTCGGCGAAATCACCGGCGTGGTCACCGATGGCGAGGGTCACGCAGTAACTGGTGCGTCCGTGCGCGGACGCGGGGGACGACGGGCGGTGACCGGTACCGACGGGCGCTTCCGCATCGCCCGGCTCGCGCTCGGCCAGCAAACGATTCGGGCGAGCCGGCGCGGCGTCGGACGCGGGCAGATGGACGTGTTCCTATCCGCCGCGGCGCAGACGCGCGACGTGACGTTGCAGCTGCATTGAGAAAGGATCGAAACTTCACTACGCGCAATTGCGAAACCCGCTGATGTCACGCTGGGATGTCATCGTCATCGGTGCCGGGCTCGGCGGCATGCTGACCGGCGCCATCCTGGCGCGCCGGGGCCGCCGCGTACTCGTGCTCGAGCGCGAGCCACGTGCCGGTGGCCGCCTGCGCAGCTACGACGTCGACGGCTTCGTGGTCGACTGCGGCGCGTTCTTGTGGCCCAACAAACACCTCGACGAGGCGCTCGCCGCTGCCGGCGTCACCGACTGGATCGGATCCGAGATTCCTGCCGATCAGGTGATGCGTATCTTCGTGCAAGGCCTCGACGGCAAACGCTTCGCGTTTCCATGGCTGGGGCGAGATCAGGCCGCGCTCGCCGACACGGTGCGAGAAGTCTATCGCATCTCACCCGAGGAGTTCCGCACCTTCAGCGGTGTCCTGGCTCAACTCGCGCAGCTCGACGACACCCAGACCGCCGCACTGATGCACACCACCGTCGGCGACTGGCTCGGCACCACCGTTGCCAACTCCACTTCGGCCAACGCCCTGCGGCG
>JBGOUW010000054.1:0-14721 GCA_041477755.1 Binatia bacterium | reverse complement strand
CATGGACGCAGCGTAGCACACCGCGGCGGTGCAGGGCACTGGGCTGCGCGCCTGGAATCTGCCCGGCTGGCATCGCCGATGTCGATCGCGTGAGAAGTCGCAGATGCTCACGTCGATGGCGCGAAGAAGTGTCGCAACGCCGTGTACACGGCCTGCCGCTCAGCAATCAGCCGCCGAGCCGGCGGCAACGAATCGAGGAAGATGCGGCCGTAGCGTTTGCGCACGACGCGGCTGTCGAGCAAGACGACTGCACCACGGTCGGTGCGGCTACGAATCAATCGTCCAAACCCTTGCTTCAACTTGATCGCCGCTTGCGGCACGGTCTGCTCGTTGAACGCGTTGCCGCCGCGGGCGGTGATGGCTTCGACGCGGGCTTGCTCGATCGGCTCGGTGGGGACGCGAAACGGTAGGCGTGTGATGATCACGCAGCGCAGTGCATCGCCGCGCACGTCGACGCCTTCCCAAAAGCTGTCGGTGGCAAACAGTACCGCGCGCGGATCAGCGACAAAGCGGCTCAGCAAGAGTTGACGGTCGGTCTCCCCCTGCTTCAGCACGGTGAACCCCAGCGCACTCAGCGTTGAGCCGAGCGCGGCGACCGCGCGGTTGAGCGCGCCATACGCAGTGAACAAGACGAAGGTGCCGCCCTGCGTCGCGCGCACGATCTCGGCGATGGCTTCGTGGGTGGCCGCTTCGTAGCCGGGATCAGTGGGTTCGGGCAGGTCGCGCGGTACGGCAAGGATCGCTTGCCGCGCAAAATCGAACGGCGAGTCCAACTGCAACGTGAGTACGCGATCGGGATCGGAGAGTGCGTTGAGACCGAGTCGGTCGTGCAGGTAGTCGAAGCGCCGATCGACCGCGAGCGTCGCCGACGTCAAGACAACCGTTGGGAACTGTTCGAACAGTGCTTTGCGAAGTAGCGGCCCGACTGCAATGGGCGCACTGTGGAACGCGATCGACTTTCCAAAGCGCGGCCGCTGCCGCGCTTCGATCCAACGGCAGATGTTCTCGTCCTCGCCGATAAACTCGAGTAAGGCGGCACCGAAGCCGGCGATGCGTCCCTGCAACGCACGCAGCTCGGTGGTAAGAAACAGGACTTGCCTGCTTGCCTCATCGGAGAGTTGCTCGACACGTTCGGTCACGCCCGCGAAGTCTGCCGCGTACTCACCGAGCGCGGTGCCGAGGCGCGTGAGTGCGCGCTCCAACGTGCTCCAGTAGGGCAGGGCACGGAACTCGGGGACGATGCGGACCTTCTCGTCTGCGCCGGCGGCGATCGGGCGCTCGAATACGTCTTCCAGGCCGGTCATCAGCTCGGTGAAGCGCTGCTCGGCGTCGACGAGCAGACTGTCGCGCGCAGGTAACAGCCGGTGCTCGATCCAGCGCACCGCGCCCTGCGCTGACGGCAGATCATCGGGTGCTGCGATGGATTCGAGTGCCAGGATCAGGGCCGGCAAGACGCCTTTGGTCTCGTGCTTCAAGCTGCGCAGGCGGCCGAAGGTGCGCTCGATTGCGGCGTAGCTCAGGCGGCTGCCGAAGTAGTTGGTGGCGACGTCTTCCAGATGATGAGCTTCGTCGATGATCACCCGCCGCGCCGGCGGCAAGACCGCATTCTGCGTGTAGCTGCTGATCTCATCGCGCAGCGCCAGGTCGGCCATCAGCAAGTGATGATTGGCGACGATGATGTCGGCTTGCGCGGCCGCCCGGCGGGCGCTGTAGAAGAAGCACGTCGAGTAGAACGGACAGCGCGCGCGTAGGCAGTTGTCGTTCTCCGATACCACTTGCTCCCACACCTCACGGCGCGGGCGCACTGCGAGGTCGCTCAGGCTGCCATCTTTGGTGCGCTTGGCCCACGCCAGCAGGTCGTGCAGCTCGCGCTGCTGATCGTCCTCGATCAGTTGTGCACTCTGCGCCTCTACCTGCGCCGCCTTGCGCCGGCAGAGGTAGTTGCCCCGGCCTTTGACGAGCGCGGTGGTGCAGGCGAGTCCGTTCTGCTGTGTGAGGAGCGGGAGATCCTTATTGATGAGTTGCTCCTGCAAGTTGATCGTGTGCGTCGAGATGACTACCCGCTCGCGGTTGTGCAGGCTCCACTCGATTGCGGGCAGTAGATACGCGAGCGATTTGCCGGTGCCAGTGCCCGCTTCGACGGTGAGCGTGGTGCCGTCGTTGAACGCGGTGGCCACCGCTTCGAGCATGCGCAGTTGCTGAGCCCGGGGCTCGTAGCCGGTGAGTGCGGTCGCGATGGTGCCGCCAGGCGCCAGCCGCGCACTGGTCTCGTTGATCGCGATGCGCGCGGCCACGGGCGTGCGGTGCGGTTCGACGACGACGTACAGATCGGTGCCGGCGTTGTTGACGATGTAGGCTCCCACGCCGTTGTTGCCGAGCGCCGAGGCGATCGCCAGATCCTCATCGGACGGGACGAGCTGGCCGCTCGGGTGGTTGTGCACCACGACCTCACCGGGCCTGGGTACTTGCAGCAGTGCCGGTACCGCGTGCCGGTTACCGCGCGCGAGCACGCGCACCGACACCACACGGGCGTGGTCGTCGAGCGTGGCGAGCAAGAACACCTCGTTGCCGCCGGCATCCGCGATCGCCGCGCGCAACGCGCCGGCGGCGCTGGCGGTGAAGCGGTCATCGATGGATACGGGCACGGGGAGACGCTACCAGCCGCAGGCGTCGCTGTCAGCAGTCTCTGGGCCGGTTGTGTCGGCGCGCCAACCGACTAGAGTGGCGCACCATGAATCGCGCTTGGCTGACGTTGTGCGGGCTGCTCGCTCTGGCGGTACCTGCGTGGGGAGAACCAATGGCCGACCTGTCGACGACTCTGGCTGCGGTTGCGAACGCGAAGACTCTCAAACTTACGACCACTGGGCGCAAGAGCGGCCAGCCGCGCATCGCCGAGATTTGGTTCGTCGTCGAGGGCGATCACCTGTTAGTGCAGGCGGGCAAGAATGCGCGCAAAGGGTGGCTGGTGAATGTCAAGCATCATCCCGAGGTGGCGCTCGACATCGCCGGTACGAAGCTGCGTGGCCGTGCCATCGTCATCACCGATCCCGCCGCATCGCAGCGGGTGATCGACCTAATGCGCCAGAAATACTGGCGTGCGTGGTTGGCGAGTTGGGTTGGATCGCAGATCGGCGCTGGCGTGCCGGTGCGGGTGCAGGAAATCAGTAGGCAGTGAACGAATTGCGGATTGCGGATTGTGGATTGCGGAATAGGGATCAATCCGCAATCCGCATTCCGCAATCCGCAATGGTGGCGATGCGCATGCGGGCATCGACGACGATCGCGCCCTGGCCGGGCGGCAGTACTTTGATCGGATTGAGATCGAGTTCGCGCAGCTCCGGCACGAGTTCCACCAGTGCTGAAATACGCTGGATCGCGCTGGCGAGCGCGTCGCGGTCGCCGGCAGCTGCGCCGCGGTAGCCGTCGAGCAATCGGCACGCGCGCAGCTTGCCGATCATCTCAAAGGCATCGATATCGCTGACCGGAGTTAGGTGAAACGACACGTCGCGCAGCAGTTCCACCAGCACCCCGCCCATGCCGCAGACCACCAGCGGTCCGAAGATGGGATCGGTGGTGACGCCGACCAGCGCTTCGATGCCGCCCGGCACTTCGCGCTGCAGCAGTACGCCGTCGAGCTGCGCGCCGATTGCGCGCATGCGCTCCTCCAACGTCCGCACTGCCACCGCGACAGCCTTGGCGGAACGTAGTCCCATGATGACGCCGCCGACGTCGCTCTTGTGCACGACGGTGGGGGCGATGGCCTTGGCGACCAGCGGATAGCCCATGCGTTTGGCGGTCGCGACCGTGTCAGCGACCGTGGTCTGCTCGCTTGCCGCGTACTCGATGCCGACCGCGCGCAGCACCGTGGCAAGGTCCTTCGGCTCCAGCCACGTGGGTCCGTCGGCCTGCGCGAGCACGCGATCGACCACGGCACGGACGGCGCTTTGCGCGAACGGATCGAGGGTGAGCAGCGTTCCGCGTGGCCGCTCGCGCCAGCGTGCGTAACGCTCCGCGGCCGCCAGCGCGAGCGCCGCGTTTTCCGGAAAGCTGTACGAGGGCAGGCGACCGCGCGGTCCGGTACTGAGCATCGGCGGCGCCCCTTGCGACGAAATGAATACGGTCAGCACCGGCTTCGCCGCCGGAACGGCGCCGGCCGCGCGGGCGATGGCGGTGGCCACTTCCTCCGGCTGCGTGACCATCGGTGGAATGTAGATGACGACCAATGCATAGACCGCCGCGTCGGTTCCGATCAACTCGATCGCCCTTGCGTACTGCTCCGGCGTCGCCGATGCGGTCATGTCGATCGGGTTGGCGTAGCCGGCATGCGCGGGCAGGAACGCGCGCAGGCCGGCTACCGTGTCGGGTGAGAGCGGGGGAAGCTGCAATCCGTGCGCTTCGCAGGCATCGGCGAGTAGGATGCCGGGGCCGCCCGCGTTGGTCACCACGCCGACCCGTCGACTCGGTGGCAAGGGCTGAGTCGAGAGCAGCGCCAGCACGTCGAAGAGATCTTCGAGCGTCGCCGTGCGGATAACGCCGGCTTGCTCGAACAACGCATCCACAGCGACGTCGAGATTGGCGAGCGCGGCCGAATGGCTCGATGCCGCGCGCGTGCCGGCGGCGGAGCGGCCCGATTTCACGGCGACGATCGGCTTGTGGCGCGCGACCTCAGGAGCGACGCGCGCAAATTTGCGCGGGTTTCCAAAACTCTCCAGGTACAGCACGATGACCTCGGTGCGGGGATCTTCCGCCCAGTACGCGAGCAGATCGTTGCTCGATACGTCCGCCTTGTTCCCTACCGAGACGAAGGTCGACATGCCCAAGTTGCGCGTGCGCGCGTAGTCGAGAATGGCGAGCCCGAGGGCGCCGCTTTGCGACGACATGCCGATGTTACCGGTGGGCGGCCAGACGGGCGCGAACGTGCCGTTGAGTGAAACGGCCGGATCGGTGTTGAGCACGCCCATGCAGTTCGGGCCCACCATGCGCATGCCGGAGCTGCGTACCAATTCGGTCAAGCGCTGTTGCGCTTCGCGCCCTGCCGCCGACGCTTCGGCGAAGCCCGACGAAATCACCACCACCCCACGTGTGCCGGCGCGCGCGCAGTCGGCTACCGCCACTTCCACGGCGGCGGCGGGCACGGCGATGAGCGCAAGGTCGACCGGCGCGCCGATCGCGCTCACGGTTGGATAGGCGGTGAGGCCGTCGATCTCGTCGGCGCTGGGATTCACCGGATAGATCGGTCCGGTGAACCCGTCGCGTTTGAGGTTCGCAACCAGTGCGGCACCGATCGACCCGGGGCTACGCGAGGCGCCGACCACCGCCACGGAACGTGGCTGCAGAAACGCGCGGATGCTCTGCGCCGCGGCTCGCCGCTCGCGCTGCTGACTGGCGGCAAGAAACTGTTCGGTCTCGGTGGTCAGAAACACGATATGAAACACGCCGGCTTCAATCGAGCGCTTCACCGTAAAGCCGCTGGCGGCGAAGACCTGCAGCATCTGGTTGTTCTCGCCGAGCACATCGGCTTCGAACTCGGTGATGCCGTTGGCGCGGGCGATCGGCGCGAGGTGTTCGAGCAGCAGCGTGCCGACGCCGCGACCCTGATACTCGTCGAGCACGGCGAATGCGACTTCGGCGCGGTGTGCCACTGCGCTGCTCGAATAGCGGCCGACGCCGATAACGAATTCGCGCTCGTTTCCGCGGCGGATGGCGACCAATGCGGCATTGCGCACGAAGTCGAGTTCGGTGAAGCGCGCCAACTCGGCGTCGGTGAGGCGCTTCTTCGCTCCAAAGAAGCGGAAGTACACCGAGCGCGGACTCAACTGCTGGAAGTGTTCTATCAGCAGGGACTTGTCACTCGGCCGCAGCGCGCGGATGTGGATCGAGCTGCCGTCACGCAGAATGGCTTCGGCGCTGTAGGCGCGGAAGCCGGCAGGATCGCTGATTGGCGCGGGCATGATCGAAGCTCGGTTGATGAAGACCTGAACGACGGCCGATGGTTACAGATCGTTGACGACCAACCTGCTGTCGGCGTTCTTCCACGCGACCTCAAACTCTGCGTGCACCGTGTCGGCAGCGGCCGTCTTGTGTTGCGCCTTCAAGGCTTCCGAAAGTCCAAACAGTGAGCGCGGATTGCGCGGGTTGCGCTCGAGGTCGGCACGAAACACCTGCTCGGCCTCGGCGTATCGTCCATCGCGCAGCAGCGCACCGCCGAGCGACTCGCGCACCGGGTAGTACCAGTCGGCCGGCTCGTTGTACGCGAGCCCGTCCTCGATGACGACTGCTTTCTGCCAGTTGATGATCGCCTCGTTCGTATCGCCCTTCGCGGCGGCCAGACGGGCATCGAACGCCGCAGCGGCCAGGTTCAAGATATCGGCGGCAGTGCTGAAGCCGAAGCCGGCACCGTCGGGCAGAGTCTGGCGCGCGGTATCGAGTGCTGCTCGTTCTTGTTCGGCCGCGGCGGCATCACCCATCCCCAATCGAGCTACGCCGCGGGCGAAGTGCCACATCCCGTGAGCGCCGGCGAGCTTTGCATCCGGCTCGGGCGCGCGTAGCACCTCCTTCCAGTCCTGGAACCGGAGAGGAATGAGGAAGCGGGTCGCGATCAGGGGGTCGATCAGTCCCGCTAGCTCAACAGCGTTAGGACTGATGACGGGATAGAGTTCCTTGGCGGCGGCGATCGCGTCGCCGCGTCGTCCCGCCATCGCGCTGGCGAACGCCAGGAAGTGAATGTTGTGGCTGAAGTACATCAGCGGATACATGTGAACGTCGGATGTCGCGGTGCGCAGATACGCTCGGTCGGCGGCCACGGCGGCGGCGTTGCTGGCGGCGGCGTCGCGGTAGTAGCCGGTGCGCATGTAGATGTGCGACGGCATGTGGACGAGATGGCCGGCGGCCGGCACGGCGGTTTCGAGGCGCTTGGCGCTGGCGAGGGCGCGCTCCGGGTGGGGTGATGCCTCGACCGCGTGGATGTAGAAATGATTGGCCCCGGGATGATTCGGATCGCGGCGCAGCACGACTTCGAGTACCGCGACGATCTCCTCGGTTCCTTCGGCCGGCGTGCCATCGGGGGTCCACAGCTTAAACGGGTGCAAGATCATCGCGCTTTCCGCATAGATCGTGGCCGCGTCCAGATCATCGGGGTAGTGCTTCGCCACTTCGGCCATCGCGTTCTTGTACGCGACGTTGAGCTGCTTGAGGTCGGCGTTGGGATCGTTCGAGTAACGCGTGGCGAGCGCGTCGATGTAAGCGCGCTCGTGCTCGGGGCCGTTCGCGGAGAGCGCGAGCGCTTTCTGCGCGGCCGCGTAGGCGGCCTGCTCATGCTCCTTGTCGACATCCATGTTGTAGTTTGGACCCAGCGCGTAGGCGATGCCCCACTGCGGCATGGCGGCCTGCGGGTCGAGTTCGGCCGCGCGTTGGAACGAGCGGATGGCTTCTTCGTGATTGAAACCGAAGGCGAGCGTCAGGCCCTGATCGAAGAAGCGCTGCGCTTGTTTGCTAGTGGTGGCGATCGCGTGGTGGTGCGATCCGAGTCCTTTGAGCAACGTGGCGGGTTTGGAGGCCGCCGCGTGATGGTCCTGGGCCAGCGCGGCGTGAGCGCAGATCGTGACTGCGAGAAACGCGAGCCGAAGCTTCATGCCATCCTCCCGAAAGGAAAGAGTCTTGAGTTTGCAGTTCGTCGTCGCTTGTAGTTCGTTCGCGGGCGACTTCGCAACCGTAGAACCTCGAGACACAGAGCCGCCTTGAATTGAAATTACCCGCGCCTCGGTGATACGCAAGCAGGAGTCGTATGAGCGTGGCGTTTGACTACCTGATCGTTTCCGATCTGCACTTGCGTGGCGGGTTCAACAACCCGACCGCGGGGCTGTATCACTTCGACGAAGAGTTCGCCGACTTCCTTCGCTACTATCGCCTCCACCGCGCGGCCGACCGGTGCTGGCGATTGATCATCAGCGGCGACTTTATCGAGTTTCTGTACATCACCGATCTCCCCGATCCGAACGAGCGGTTGATGCGCGGGGTGTCGTTCCCTGAGAGCGAGCAGCGCTACGGTCCCGGCACCGAGGCGCCCAAGTCGCGCTGGAAGCTCGACCGGATTCTGCGCGCCAGTCACCCGCAGTTGCTCTTGGCGTTGGCGCGCTTCGTCGCGGAAGGCAACGAGGTCATCCTGTTGCGCGGCAACCATGATCTCGAAATGTCTTGGCCCGAGGTCCAGGACCATTTCCGCCGTCTCATCGCCGAGCATCATCCGGAAGACTTCAGCTACATGGCGATGAAGGAAGCGGTCGCGCAACGAGTGCAGTTCCCGTTGTGGTTCTGGTGCGAGCCGGGACTGCTGTACGTCGAGCATGGCTGTCAGTACGATCCGTTCTGTGCGACCGAACACGTGCTCAATCCGTTGGTGCCGGAATCGCCGACCCACATGCAACTGTCGATCGCAGAGCTGGCGATCCGCTACTTCACGAATCAGATGAAGACCATCGACGCCATGGCGGCCGAGAACATCATGTCGGTGAGCGAGTACATCGGCTGGGTGGTCGGCGGCAATCTCAAGATCCTGCCGCGGGTGGCCAGCTTGTACGGGGGAATGATCCGGCGCGTCCTGGCCAAGAGCGGCCAGCCCAACCCGCAGGCGGAGCGGCCGGTGCGCGAAGAAAACGAGCGGCGGATTGCCGCAGTGGATGAAAAGTTCGGCCTGCCGTCTGGAACCGCCGCGGCGGTGAATGCGATGCGCGCTTCGCCGGTCATGCGCAGTGCGCTGGCTACGGCGCGGTTCCTGGCCCTCGATCTGATCGTTTTCGGCGGGCTGCTGGCGGCTGCGGTCGCCGGCATCCTGATTTGGTACCCAGCGCGGACCGGGTTGCTCGCGCTGGTGGCGGCGGCGACCGTGATGGGGTCGATCATTTACGTTGGGGCGCTGCGTTTCCGGCGCATCGCCGAAGCCGCACAGTTGCGGCACACGGCAGAACGCATCGCCGCGCTATTCAAAGTGCAGAACGTGGTCTTCGGTCACTCTCACGCCGCCGGCACCTGGCCGCTTCCTACGGGCGGGCAATATATCAACGTCGGAACCTGGGTGCCGATGGGTCAGGACGCGTACTTCGTGTATTTCGCCGCGACCAGTGACGGTCCGAACTGGCGTGCCAGCCTCTGGCGCTGGAACAAGCGGAAGAAGGAACCGGAACCGTTTGAGAAGCAGTGATACGTTACGAGTGACGAGGGACGAAGGGTCCCTCTTGCTCATCACCGATCACTCGTCACTCCCTTGAGCCGTTGCTCGAGCTCGGTGTTGCGTTGCTGCAGTTGTTGCACGCGGCCTTCAAGTTCGCGGGTGCGCTCGTACAGCCGGTGGAGTTGCAAACGCTTGTCGAGGCCGGTGGTGATGATAGTCAGCAGGTCGTCGTTGTCCCACGGCTTCTCGATGTAGTGGAAGATGCCGACGTCGTTGATTGCGCGGATGGCGTTTTCCTTGTCTGCATAGCCGGTGAGGAGTATGAGCGTGCTCTCCGGGTAGAGGGCGCGGATCTCGAGGAGAAAGCCGATGCCGTCGAGTTCGGGCATGAGAAAGTCGGAGACGACCAAGTCGAGAGGAGTGACTTTGGCGAGTTGGATAGCCCGTTGGGGCGAGGTCTCGACCAGCACCTTATACGGCGTCTCGAGTTCGAGTAGGGCGGACAAACTTTGTCCCACGGCCGGCTCGTCGTCGACGAGCAGAATAGTGGCGGGTGTATCGTCGGCCATGCCTTCGGATAGCCAGGCCACGTCGTCAGTGTCAAGCCAGCGAGCGAGTACGTGTCCGGCATGATCCGCGACCCGCCGGTGCGCGCCGTGATCTTCGACTTCGATGGCGTGTTGGCTGACACCGAAGCCTTGCACTGTGCGGCGTTTCAGGCGGTGGCGCGCAGTGACGGTACGGATCTCTCGCAGGCGGACTACTTCACGCAGTTCCTCGGCTTGCCCGATCGCGCCTGCCTGGCCGCGCTGTACGCCCGTGCTGGTCGACGCCTCAGTGCGGCCGAGCTCGACGCGCTCGTCACCCGCAAGCGCGCACAGTTCGCGGCGCTGTCGCAGGCGGCGACGCTCTACGACGGCGTGCCCGAGCTGCTGCGGCGGTTGCACGCGCGCTTCGCACTGGCGGTCGCGTCGGGGGCGTTCCGCGATGAGATCGGGGTCATCCTCGATCGCGCAGGCGTCCGCGCTCTCTTTGCCGCGTTGGTCGGGGCCGAGGATGTGACGGCCGGCAAACCCGCCCCCGATCCGTTTCTGTGCGCACTGCGCGAGCTGAACACGCGCGCCGGGTTGGATCTGACCGCCGCGGAGTGCGTGGTGATCGAAGATTCCCCGCTCGGCATCGCCGGCGCGCGTGCCGCTGGTATGCGCTGCATCGGCGTGACCACGCATCATCCGGCGGCTGCGTTACCGGCCGACTTGGTGATTGCGCATGTCAGCGAGCTTCGGCTAGAGGACTTGCCATTGTGATGAAGACCAGCGCACTGTCACTCCTCCGGAACGAATCCGTGGAGCAAACACTGATGCTGCCAATGAAGACATTCGAACCACCGCTTTCCCGAGTAGCAGCATCGAGTAGCCGCTGAAGGCGGCGTATCGAGATGCTGCGTATCGAGGGACCAGCTTGAAGATGGCCCGACCATTCTACACCTACATGTTGTTGTGCGCCGACGACTCCTACTACGTCGGCCAGACCGACGACATGGACAAGCGTCTCGTCGAGCACCAAGAAGGCCGCGGCGCGGCGTACACTGCGACTCGCCTGCCGGTGCAATTGATGTGGTTTGATGAGTTCTCGACTCGAGAAGAGGCCGAGAGTGCCGAGGCTCGCATCAAGAATTGGAGCCGCGCGAAAAAGGCGGCGCTCGTTCGTGGAGACTTTCAGGGATTGCAGGAGGCCGCGAAGAAGGATTGGGAACGGTATCAGAAACGCCACGAGTCTGACGCGGCTGTGTCCCTCGATACGCCGCCCCTCGATACGCGGCCTGCGGCCGCACTCGGGACGGCTACTCGGGAAAGCGGGGAGACCGAGGCTGAGACCGCTGGCATCCCGTTGACCGCACAGAGCCAGACCGCAATGATCTCCGAACACGAGTCACGAACACGAGTCACGACTGGCATCCCAATGGCCGCGCAGAGCCAGACCATAGTCCCTTTCGACTCTCTCTCCATCCTGGTGGAAGTCGGCGCGGCGCTGTGCGGCACGCTGCACTTGCGCGATCTGCTCGGCGCGATGATGAAGCGAGTGCGTGAAGTGCTCGATGCGGAAGCCTGTTCGGTGATGTTGCTCGATGAGCCGACGCAGACGCTGCGCTGGGAGGTCGCGCTCGGCGAAGGTGCGGGAAAATTGCAGACCCTCTCCGTGCCGATCGGCCAAGGCATCAGTGGACGGGTCGCCGCCACCGGCGCGGTCATTCGCATCGAAGACGCCTACAACGATCCGCGCTGGCAGGGGCACAAATACGATCAGGAGACCGGCATCACGACCCGCTCGATTCTGTGCGTCCCGATCCGCGCGCGCGAGCGCATCATCGGCATCATCCAAGTGCTCAATCGGCGCAGCGGGCCATTCACAGATGCGGACCAACAACTGCTCGAAGCGCTCGCCGGCATGGGTGGGGTGGCGATCGAGAACGCGCGCTTGTACGAAAACCTCGAAGAAAAGGTGCAACAGCGCACGGTAGAACTGACGGGCGCCCTGGCCGATCTGCGCGAGGCGCAGACGCAACTGGTGCAATCGGAAAAGATGGCCGCACTCGGCGATCTGGTCGCCGGAGTCGCGCACGAAATCAACACGCCGCTGGGCGCGGTGGCGAGCAACACCGATCTGGTGGTACGCGCACTGAACAAAGTGAAAGAGTCACTCGCCGATCCGACGCAGAGCACCAAGGCGGGTACGTTCATCGATAAGGCGGCCAGCATGGCGGAGGTCAGTCGCGAGGCCTGTCGCCGCATCGGCGCTATCGTCAAGAGCCTGCGGAACTTCGCCCGCCTCGATGAAGCCGAGCGCAAGCCGGCCGATCTGCATGAAGGCCTCGATTCGACCCTGACGTTGGCGGCCCATCTGATGAAGGGCCGCATCACGGTGCAACGCGACTACGGCCAACTGCCGCAAGTGGACTGCTACGCGAATCAGCTCAATCAGGTGTTCCTCAACGTTCTGGTCAACGCGGCACACGCGATCCAGGGAACGGGCGAGATCACCATCCGCACGCGCCAGGCAACACCCGACTCGGTGACGATCGAGATCGGCGACACCGGCTCGGGCATTCCGGCGGAGAACCTGGCGAAGATTTTCAATCCTGGCTTTACGACCAAAGGGGTCGGGGTCGGGACGGGCTTGGGGCTTGCCATCACCTATCGCATCGTCGAAAACCATCACGGCAAGATCGAAGTCGAGAGTGAAGTCGGTCGGGGCACGACCTTTCGCATCACACTGCCAGTCCGCGCTGCCCCGTCGAATGCGGAATTGGTACAGGGGGGCGCTCAATGAAGGCACTGCGGGCCATGATCATGAAGGAGTTTCTTCACATCAGCCGCGATCCGCAACTAATCGGCTTCGTGTTGGCGTTGCCGGTGCTGCTGGTCATTCTGTTCGGCTACGCGCTGCGGCTGAAGGTGGACCACATGCGGGTCGTCGTGTTCGACCAGGAGCAGACGTTCTTCAGCGCCACGGTGAAGGATCGTCTGCGCGGGAACGGTCAGTTCAACGTGATCGAGGTCGACTCCGAAGCCACGATTCGGAGATGGCTGCAAACCGGCGAGGCGCGCCTCGGGCTGATCATTCCCAAGGGCTTCAGCGAACGGCTCGCCAACAATCAGCAGACCGACTTTCCGTTGTTCGTCGACGGGACGATGCCGACGCTGGCGCAGGCGGCACTCTACGGCGCGCGGGTGGTCGCCAGCGACGATGCGGCCGAAGAGTTGAAGTTCGACGACCCCGACCATCCCGCGCTGGCGATACGGCTGCCCCCAATCAAGATCGCCGAAAACATTCTGTTCAATCCCCAATTGCGCGACTCGGATTTCTTTCTGCCGGGTACGATCGGCATTGTGATCATGCTGGTGGTGCTGACGCTGTCGGCGGGTCTGGTGCGTGAGAAGGAGCAGGCCACCATCGAACAATTGCTGGTCACGCCGATTTCCCGGCTGGCGTTGATTGCCGGCAAGATGATTCCCTACGGCCTGATCGCCGCCGTTGATTTCGTGGTGGTCTCGCTGCTGGCGTCGTTTGTCTTTGCGCTGCCGTTCAATGGTGCCGCGCTGTCGGTGGGGTTGCTCGCGACGCTGTTCATCCTCGCGCTGTTGGCGCTCGGAGCATTGATCTCGACGGTGTCGGAAACTCAGTTGCAGGCCAACTTCATGGCGGTCTTCGTCATCGTGCCCTCGGTGTTGATGTCCGGCTTCGTGTTTCCAATCGAAGCGATTCCAGGTTGGCTGCAACCGGTCGCGTGGAGCCTGCCGATGACGTACTTCGTCGAGGCGATTCGCGGGCTCACGCTCAAGGGCACGACGATGGTCGATCAATGGCGCGACTTCGCGGTGCTGGCCGCGTTCGTTGTCGGCTTCACGCTGCTGAGCCTGACGCGCTTCCGCAAGCAGCTCGCTTAACTTGGGATATGCAGAAACCTCACCGCCGAGACCGCAGAGATCGCAGAGAGAGACGCTACGAGGGTATTCGAGCCACTTCGGTAACCTCATTGGCAATGGCGCTTCATTTGGCTCCTTCATGCTCTCCCGCTCTATGGCTCGGCGGTCTCGGCGCGCTCTGCGGTGAATCCGTTCATGTCACACTAGGTTCAATAGACAGTATGCAGGAGCACTCATGACGACCACAGCACAGAACCAAGAGTTGCGGCTCAAGAAGGGCGACGTGATCTTCCGCCAAGGCGATGCCGGGCAGGAGATGTTCGTGATCTCGGCGGGGCGCGTCCGTCTCGTGCTCGGTACGCAGGGACATGAGAAGGAACTGCGCGTGCTCGGGCCCGGGGAGTTCTTTGGCGAGTTATCGCTGCTCGGCGACGCCCCCCGCAGCGCGACTGCGATGGCAGCCGAGGACTCGACCTTACTCCCGATCGCGCGCGACGTCTTCGCGATGATGGTGCAGGACGATCTTGAGATCGTCTTTCGCATGATGAACATCCAAGGGCAGCGGTTGCGCGACACCAACCTGCCGGTGCAGGAGCTGACGCACCGCATCGGTCAGCTACGTATCGCCGCGCATGCGCTGCAACGGGTCGCGGGTGCGGAGCTACCGGCGACGGTTGAAGTCGCGGGGTTGGCGGCGGAGCTTGGTCTGAGCACGTCGGTGGTAGAATCTGCGGCGGCGGAACTCGCGGGGCAGGGGGCCGGCGCTGTGCAGAACGGACGGTGGGTGTTTCAGAGCCGCGAGCCGGTCGACAAGCTGATCGCGGCGATCTGCGGCTACGCGGACGGGAGCCGCTGAGCGCAGCGACGGATCAGGCGCGAACCGCTTGGCGAAGAAGAAAGTCTCCTCGCTGGCCATCGGCGAAGAGAATTGTCGGCACGGCTGACGCCGCGGCTGCGATCAAATGAACAAATCGCCAAATGATCCTATGCTCGATCACAAACCCCCGCGCACGGCACGAACGCTGAAAATGCTGAGCTTATTGGATTCGAACACGTAGCCGTTGCCGAAGAACACGCCCCACGCGCTGGTAGAGTAGGTCGCGAACGTAGAAGACGACCAGTAGTCGT
>JBGOUW010000259.1:0-7085 GCA_041477755.1 Binatia bacterium | reverse complement strand
GGCTGTCGTTGAGGCGCTGAACCGTGTCGTACACGTAGAGCCCATCCGCGGCCTTGGAGGTCGACTTGATGTGCCATGACAACATCGGCATCCCGAGCCCGTCGGCGACATGCTTGGAGAGCACCGTCTTGCCGGTGCCCGGCTCCCCTTTGAGCAGCAGCGGCCGTTCCAATGCGATCGCGCAGTTGACCGCGTCGACGAGTGGACCCGAGGCGATGTACCCGGGCGTGCCTTGAAAGCGATCGAAGCCGTTCGACTTTTCCATCCGCCAACCACTACCGTTCCGCCGCCCGATGATCAATCCCTGAGCGCGGGCCATGGGGAGCCTCCTCGATCGAGTTTCACAACTCCGAGCAGCGCGGCATACAACACAGTCCAGCCAGCCAGACCAACGCGAGGTAGTTGGGTGAACGGCTGACCCCACCACGAAAACCCGATTGACCTGCTATAGTGCCGCGCCATGGCAGATCAATCCTTCGACGTCATCGTGATCGGCGGCGGGCCGGGCGGCTACGTTGCGGCGATTCGTGCGAGTCAGCTCGGGTTGAAGACGGCGGTGATCGAGCGCGAGCACCTCGGCGGCATTTGCCTCAACTGGGGCTGCATCCCGACCAAGGCGCTGTTGCGCACGGCGGAGATCCATCATCTGCTTCAGCGCCTCGACGACTTCGGCTTGAGCGCCAGCAACGTGCACTTCGATGCGCAGAAGATCGTCGCGCGTTCGCGCGCCGTCGCGGCGCAGTTGTCGCGCGGCGTGAGCCATCTGCTGAAGAAGAACAAGGTCGCGGTGTTCGACGGCCACGGTCGGCTCGACGGCCCCGGCGCGGTTGCGGTGGAGAAGGAGGGCAGGGCGGTGGCCACGCTGCGTGCCCCTCACGTCATCCTCGCCACCGGCGCGCGCGCTCGCGCGTTGCCAGGGCTGGAGCCGGACGGTGCGCTGATTTGGACATATAAGGAAGCGATGGTACCCGCGGCGATGCCGGGCTCGCTACTCGTCGTCGGCTCGGGCGCCATCGGCATCGAGTTCGCCAGTTTCTATCGAGACATGGGCGCCGACGTGACCGTGGTCGAAGTGCTGCCGCGCATTCTGCCGGTCGAAGACGAGGAGATCTCCGCCGTTGCGCGCAAGGCGTTCGAAAAACAGGGCATGACGATTCACACCGGCGCCACGGTGCGCACGCTGGAGCCGGGTGGCGATCAGGTCGCGACGTCGATCGAATTGGCGGACGGCAAGACCACGACGATTACGGTGGATCGTGTGATCCTGGCGGTCGGCATCATCGGCAACGTGGAAGGCGTCGGGCTCGATAACACCGGCGTCGTCGTTGAGAAGGGTCACGTCGTCATCGATGAGTGGTGCGCAACCGGCCAAGCGGGCGTCTATGCCATCGGCGATCTGGTCGGCCCGCCGTGGTTGGCGCACAAGGCGAGTCACGAGGGCGTGCTCTGCATTGAGAAGATCGCCGGTGTGGCCGACGTCCACTCACTGGACGTGTCCCGCATCCCCGGCTGCACCTACTGCCGCCCACAGATTGCCAGCGTTGGACTCACCGAGCAGCGCGCACGCGAGTTGGGTCGCAACGTGCGTGTGGGCCGCTTTCCATATCTCGGTAACGGCAAGGCGATCGCGCTGGGTGAACCGGAAGGGCTGGTCAAAACGATCTTCGACGCAGCCACCGGCGAACTGCTCGGCGCGCATTTGATCGGTGCCGAGGTCACCGAGCTGATCCACGGCTTCGCCATCGCGATGGGCCTGGAGACGACCGAGGCCGAGCTAATGCGCACCATCTTCCCGCATCCGACCTTGTCGGAGACGATGCACGAATCGGTGTTGGCGGCGTACGGACGGGCGATTCATGTGTAGTGCAGACAGAGGATCGCCACGACACCAAGTGCGGCCTCAATGATCATTGAAGCCCGCACGGTCTCCAAGCACTTCGGCGAGCGGATCGCCGTCGATCAGCTCGACCTCGCGGTGCCGGCGGGCGCGTGCTTCGGGTTGCTGGGGCCGAACGGGGCAGGGAAGACCACCACGCTGCGGATGCTCTACGGCGTGACGCGGCCGACGGGCGGAACGATTCGCATCTTCGACCTCGACATCGCACGCGAACCGCGCGCTGTGCGGGCACGGCTGGGCGTGACGTTGCAACAGAACGTCTTCATCGAGTCGCTGACGCCGCTGGAGAACTTGCGGGTGTTCGGCCGCTTTCATCTCCTGCGCGAACCCGAGCTGTCACGGCGCAGTGACGAGCTGATTGATTTCCTCGAACTGCGCTCGCACGCCACTGTGCCGGTGCGCTTTCTCTCCGGCGGGTTTCAGCGGCGGTTGGCGATTGCCTTGTCGCTGATGAATCGGCCGGAGCTGTTGATCCTCGACGAGCCGACCACCGGCCTCGATCCCGCCGTGCGCCTGGCCTTGTGGTCGCGCGTGCGCGAGTTGCGCGCGCACGGCGCCACGGTGTTGTTGACCACGCACTACATGGACGAGGCGCAACGCTTGTGCGATCGGGTCGCGATCATGGCCAACGGCAAGGCCATCGGCGAAGGTGCGCCAGCGGCGCTCATCACCACACACTTGGCGCGCGAAGCGATCGAAGTCGATTGCGCGCCGACCGAAGAGGCCGCGCTGTTTGACGGCGTGCGCACGCCGTCTCGCCGCGTGCGCGCGGGCAATCGCCTCATGCTGTACCTCGACGACGCGACCGGTCTGGCCGAGCACATCCGGCGCTGCGACGGCGGCGATCAGCGCGCGCTGGTCGTGCGGCCGGCAAACTTGGAGGATGTGTTCCTGGCGCTCACCGGCACCAGCCTGGAGGGCGGCGCATGAGCCTGTCGGTGCCCCACGCGTTGGCGGTGTGGCAGCGCAACGCGACGATGTATCGCCGCACCTGGAAGTGGAACATTCTGCCCAATTTCTTCGAACCGGTCTTCTATCTGATGGCGATCGGCGTTGGCGTGGGTGCGTACATCAACCAGATTGGCGGCATGTCGTACGCCGCGTTCCTCGCTCCGGGGTTGGTGTGTGTGGCGGCGATGAACGGCGCGAGCTTCGAAGTGACGTACAACATCTATGTGCGACTGATGTTTGAGAAGGCGTACGACGCGATGCTGACGACGCCGCTCGAACCCGATGACGTGCTCGCCGGCGAAGTGCTGTGGGCCGTCAGCCGGGCGTGCGTGTACGGCGGCTGCTTCTTCATCGTCGTCGCCTTGTGGGGCCTGGCACCGCTGCCGTCGGCGCTGTTCATTCTGCCGGTCATCCCGCTCGCCGGCTTGCTGTTCGCCGCGGTCGGCGTCACTTTCTCACTCCGCATCCAAGTGATCGATTTCTTCAGCTTCTACTTCACGCTGTTTCTGACACCGCTGTTCCTGTTCTCCGATGTATTCTTCCCGCTCAAAGAGCGTCTCTCCGGAATCTGGTTGTGGGTGGCGGAAGTACTGCCGTTGCTGCACCCCGTTAGGCTGGCGCGTACTGCGTTTCGTGGGGAGTTCTCACTCGTAGTGCTGTGGGACGTGGGGTACATTCTGGCGCTATCTGCGCTACTGCTCACCGATGCGCGCCGCAGCATCCGGAGGCGGCTGACGAGCTAAATGTCTAGCCGCGCTCCGTCACTCGCCGAGCGATGACGATCCACAGCGGGTCGGCGTCCGCCGGCGAGCGATCGAGGAACTGCGGGGCGTCATAGCCGCCGGCGAGCTGAAAGTAGGACGCGACGAGTCGAGCGCGATCGGTCGCTTCGCGCGTATGCCACGCCGCGATCGCCTTGGTGGGAAACAGGCGGTGCGACATCGCCACCGCGTAGAACCCGCCCGGCTTCAGCGCGCGGCACACCGAGGCGAACACCTCGATGGGACGCGTGAGATACTGAACCGACACCGCGTTGATCACGGCATCAAATGTGGTGTCGGGGTAGGGGAGTTCGGGTGCGAGGTTGAGGTCGTGAACGACGAAGTCGCTGAGTTGTCGGTTGCGCGCCAGCTCGGCGTGATTCATTCCGAGCCCCGCAACGCGCGCATAGGTGATCTCGGGAGGCAGATGCGAGATCCATGACGACATCAGGTCGAGTACGCTGGCGCCGGAGGGAATCAACTCGCGGTACACCTGCGTGAGCGCGGCGATGGTGGCGTCGTCGATGTGGGTGACGAAGCGCGGTTCGCGATAGAACTCGCCGTCCGGCGATTCGTCCATGCGACGGAAGAACTCAGGCGGGTACGGTGTATCCGGCACGTGCCCATATCCGGATCGGTTAGTCGCGAAACAGGAAGCGCGACACCATGTCGGAGGCGGCGGCCACGGCCGCGTCAGTATTCGCCCCCGGGGCGCCGAGGACGAGCCGCGACGCGATCCATTGGATCGCGGAATGAATCACGAATGCGGCGGCTGCGAAGTCGCGGACGCGCAGCTTTTGCGTCGACTTGAGCGCCACGAACAACTCGAGCATGGCGGTCCGTACGCGCTCTTCAATGGCTTCGACCGCGCGACGGAACTGCGGATCTTTGAAGTAGCGTTCCCACACGATCCGTTGCATGCCGGGGTTGAAGGTCTGCGCATGGAACAACGCGTCGATGAGATTGCGCACGCTGGTGCGCGGATCGCTGTCCTGCCACAACGCCGGGTCGAGGCTGCGCACGACGTAGTCGGCGATCTCGTTGGCGGTGCCGTCGAGGAGTTCGAGCAAGATAGCGCGCTTGTCCTTGAAGTACGTGTAGACCGTGCCGACCGCAATGCGCGCGCGGCGGGCGATCTGGGCGGTGGTGGTTTCCTCGTAGCCGTGCGCTTCGAAGCACGCGATTGCCGCCTTCAGGATGCGTTCACGCGTGCGGCGGCTGCGCGCCTGCTGCGGCATGCGCAGCGGGGCGACTTTGGGGCGGGCGGCGGCTTTCACGCGCGGAACCCTACCATGCTTCAGCACGGTGGCAAAAAGTGAATTCGAAGTCAGGTTCCCGTTGACTAGACGCTGGCGGTGCCGTACCGTTGCGGTCATCATCCTCAGGCCGGGCCTAGCCCGCCGTGCTAAAAAGGAGTTCGCCCCATGGCTACCGCCGCCGCTACGATCCAAGGCATCGACAACTTCGACGCGGAGTTGGAAACCATCCTGACCTCGTTCGACACCAACTACGCGTGGAACTACGGCAGTGTGAAAGCCGGTCTGCGCGACCTCTACGAGAAGGCGAAGCGCGAACAGTGGAACGGCACGCAACAGCTTGCGTGGGACACCCAGGTCGATCCTGAGGGGGAGATCATTCCGCAATCGTTCAATCCGCTCGAAGACTACGCGCCGTACAAGAAGCTCAGCGCCAAGCAAGTGGCCCACTTCCGCCATGCCCAGATCGGCTGGCAGCTGTCGCAGTTCATGCACGGCGAGCAGGGCGCCCTGATCGTGGCCTCGCAGCTGACCGGCGCGGTGCCATGGATGGACGCCAAGTACTATGCCGCGACCCAGACGATGGACGAGGCGCGTCACGTCGAAGTGTTCAGTCGCTATCTGCGCGAGAAGCTCGAGTGGGAGTGGCCGATCAACCCCAACCTCAAGAAGCTGCTCGATCTGATCATTTGCGATCGCCGGTGGGACTTCAAGTACCTCGGCATGCAGATTCTGGTCGAGGGTCTCGCCATGGCGGCGTTTGCCAACATGTATCAGCTAGCGCAGGAGCCGCTGGCCAAGGAACTCGTCCACTACGTAATGAAGGACGAGTCGCGCCACGTTGCTTTCGGAGTGATCTCGCTCAAGGACTACTACGTCGACATGCCGGAAGTTGAGCTGCGCGACCGCGAGGACTTCGTTATCGAAGCCTGTCAGCTCATGCGCGATCGCCTGCTAGCGGATGAGGTGGCGCAGTACATGGGCTTCCCCCTCACCGAGGTGCGCCAGATCGTGCTCGACTCGCCGGTGATGAAGATGTTCCGCCAGGCGCTGTTCGCACGCGTGGTGCCCAACATCAAGCGGCTGGGGCTGCTGACCCCGCGCGTTCGCGCGGCGTTCGAAGCGCTCGAGATCATTCAGTTTGAGGAATTCGATCCGGAAGCGCAGGACCGCGCCATGGGCCTGTAGCTGGTCGTCCGCCGTTCGTGCCTGTCGCCCCGCCTTTTCCTTGCCTCGTGCCGGCAGACCCACTAAGGATGGGCGGGAGTCATGAAGCACGACTGCATCACCAACAAGGATAGCGGGTATGGACGGCGTCGCCGAGGCGCTTGATCACGAGACCTCGCTGATGATTGCCCGTCGTGTGCGGGCACAGTATCGACGCTGCTGGCGTAACGCGGCGCGCGCGGTCCGCCACCTCGGCGAGGGCGCCTGCTACGTCGAGGGCTGGGTGGTGGTGCACCGGGCCGATCCGCTCGTCATCGAACACGGCTGGTGCGAAGTCGACGGGCGCATCATCGATCCGACTTACACGCCGTACGTCAGCACGTTGGAGCCGCCACTGGCTTACCATCCGGGTTTGCGTTTCGACGTGCTCGCGGCCGAATCCGCCGCGCACGAGCGGACTCTGCCGATTGCCAAGGTGCGCCGCACGCTGGAGTACGAAACCGCGTTCGACGTAGCTTGGCTCGATGCCAGCCGGCGAGTGGCGCGTGAACCGTCCGGGCCAACGCGGGTGGTCAATTGCCGGCGTGAAGTCTCCGACGTCTTCATCGGTCGGCCCTCGAAATGGAGCGGGCCATATCACTTTGGGCGCGATGGCAGCCGCGCCGACGTGCTCGCCAAATATCACCAGTGGCTGATCCGGCAACCGCTGCTGCTGCGTGAAGTCTTCCGATTGCGCGGGTTGGCGCTCGGCTGTGATTGCGCGCCCGAACCCTGTCACGGTGACGTGCTTGCCGAGCTGGCTGACGCCGGCACTGAACACGCCCGCGAACCACTCGATCTCTCCGAGTGAGCGCGCCCCCGGTTGGCCGCCGGCGCGCGCCGATGTGGTATCGGCTAGCGATCCGCGCTACATTGCGCGCCTGGCTAACGCGCCGCAAGGAGCAATGGTGATGACACCCCTCAAGCCCGTTCGGGCCTCGAAACGTCCCGCCAATGAATCAGCGCAGGTTGTGCCCGCGCATGAACCGCCTGCCGTCGCTCACCCGCTGGCCG
>JBGOUW010000058.1:0-14290 GCA_041477755.1 Binatia bacterium | reverse complement strand
TTCACTCAGTCGAGTCAAGCCTTTGCTTTTCACCCAGCCTCGTGTGCAGGTGTGGTCGGGACGGTTCGCTGGTTCGGGGCGCTCGCGGTACTTCCGCCTGCCCAACCCACTCCGATGAGATGCCTAGCCGGCGCGCCGTCCGTGCTCTGGGTGAGGCTATGACAGGTCGACGCTGCCATCCCACATGAAGACTGAAATTTTCACATCGGTTGCGGGAGTCGCGTGGTGGCGGGATGAGCGCATTCTGCACCTCCAGGTGAGAACGGATCACGAGCCAACGGAGCAAGAGGCGGCGGAGTTTCTCACCGCCGCCGAGCGTTTTCTGGGCGGGGCGAAAGTTCCCTTGCTGATTGATCGGCGCTATTCCTACTCTCCATCCTTCGGGGCACTACAGTTGATGACACGAGAAGCCGCAGAGCTGTTCTCAGCGATCGCGTACTACGCGCCCACGGTGCAAGCTCGGGGCGCATCCAGGGTTGTAGTGGAAACGTTTCTCAAGGGCACCATGGAGAACGTTGCGATCTTCGACGACGAGGCGGCAGCCGTGCAGTGGTTGGTGTCCTTCAACTCCGAGCCATAGCCGGGCTCACGCAACGAGATAGGTTCGTCACTCCGTTCCTCGCAATGACGACTTGCGTTGCGTAGTCGGTTCTCACCAACCGCCGCCGCCCCGTCAAAGGTCTGCACCGGCACGCCGCTCAGCCCACATTCTGACCACTTAGCGCGAAATTACATTGTCATACCCCAGAAGCCCGTGTTACCAAGGATAACTGTACCGCGACGCCAATGCCGCGAAGCCTAGAGGGGGTTTGGATGGAGTTCAGATCGTTGCCACGAGTATGTGCCCGGTTGTTGTGTGCTACCAGCCTGCTGTTCGTGGGCTCTGGTGTCGCCGGCGCCGCGCCCTTTGTCGAGTTCGAGACCGGGCAGGTCCGCCCCCTCGCCTTCTCCCCTCCTGATCACACCAAGCTGTACGCCATCAACACCCCGGACAACCGGGTCGAGATCTACGACGTCGGCGGGCCGAACTACCTGACGCATACCGGCTCGGTCCAGGTCGGCATGGAGCCGGCCGCGGTAGCGGCGCGCAACGCCACCGAACTGTGGGTGGTGAATCATCTGTCCGACAGCGTCTCGATCGTTGATCTCAGCACCAATCCGCCGCGGGTGACGCGAACGCTGCTGGTCGGCGACGAACCGCGCGACATCGTCTTCGCCGGCCCTGGCGGCAATCGCGCCTTCATCACCACGGCGCATCGCGGACAGAACAATCCCAACGACCCGCAGCTCACCACGCCCAGCGTGGGCCGCGCCGATGTCTGGGTGTTCGACGCCACCGATCTCGGCGCCTCGCTGGGCGGTACGCCGATGACAATCATCACGCTGTTCGCGGACACACCGCGGGCGCTGGCGGTCAGCGCCGACGGAAACACGGTCTATGCGGCGGCTTTTCATTCCGGCAATCAGACCACCACCGTCACCGAGGCCGCGGTCTGCAACGGCGGCGCGGGTGCACCGCCGTGCGTCTTCGACGGCGCCAGCATGCCCGGCGGCTTGCCGGCACCCAACGTGAACGTCGAGAACCGTCCCCAGCCGGAAGTCGGGTTGGTCGTGAAGTTCAATCCCAACACCAGCGCGTGGGAAGACGAACTCGGGCGCAACTGGAACAACGCGGTGAAGTTCAGTCTGCCCGACAAAGACGTGTTCCTCCTCGATGCCGCCGCCAATCCGCCCGTCCCGGTGGCCGGCAACGCCGGCTTCTACGCCGGCGTCGGCACGGTGCTGTTCAACATGGCGGTGAATCCGGTGAACGGGAAGGTGTACGTCTCCAACACCGAAGCCTTGAACGAGAACCGCTTCGAGGGCCCAGGCATTCTGGCTGGCCACACCGTGCGCGGCCACTTGCACGAGAGCCGCATCAGCGTGCTCGCCGGCGGCAGCGCGCAGGCGCGCCATTTGAACAAGCACATCAACTACGCCGTGGTCCCCGGTCCGCCCAGCGAGAACGTCAAGAGCTTAGCTTTCCCGCTCGGCATGGCGGTGTCGTCGGACGGTGTCGACCTGTGGGTCGCGGCGTACGGCTCGAGCAAGATCGCACACTACACCACCGCGCAAATCGAGGCCGACACGTTCGTACCCGACACCGCTAACCAATACGCCGTCAGCGGTGGCGGCCCGAGCGGCCTGCTGCTCGATGAGAGCAACCAGTGTCTCTACGTGTTAACGCGCTTCGACAACTCGATTTCGGTGGTGTGCCCGGGCGCGGGCCTCCCCAGCGAGAAGGCGCACTTGCCCTTGCACAACCCGGAGCCGGCCAGCGTCGTCAACGGCCGCCGCTTCCTCTTCGACGCGTCGTTCACCTCCAGCCACGGCGATTCCGCCTGCGCCAGTTGTCACGTGTTCGGCGACTTCGACAGTCTGGCGTGGGATCTCGGCAATCCCGACGATACGCTGCTCAACAACCCCGGCCCGTTCGTCATTTCATTCCCCGACAGCCCGCCGTCGCTCTATCGCAACTTCCATCCGATGAAGGGGCCGATGACGACGCAGAGCTTGCGCGGCATGGCCGGCCACGGCCCGATGCACTGGCGCGGCGACCGCACCGGCGGCAATGACGCGCCGAGCGTGCAACCCAACGGCGGCGCGTTCAACGAGGACGCGGCGTTCAAGAAGTTCAACGTCGCCTTCGCCGGATTGCTCGGCCGCAGCGGGCCGCTCACCTCCCCGGAGATTCAGGCGTTCAGCGACTATATCCTGCAAGTTACCTACCCGCCCAATCCCGTTCGGATGCTCAACAACGGTCTCACGCCAGATCAGACAGCCGGGCGCAATTTCTACTTCGGGCCGATTTCGGACACGATCCTGAATTGCAACGGCTGCCACACGCTGAATCCGAGCCTCGGTTTCTTCGGCGGCGACGGCCGGTCAACCTTCGAAGGTGAGAGCCAGCACTTCAAGGTGCCGCACCTGCGCAACCTGTACCAGAAGGTGGGCATGTTCGGCTTTCCGTCGGTTCCCGGCGGTGGCGATACGTTCCAGGGCATGCAAGTGCGCGGCTTCGGCTTCCTCCATGACGGCGCCGTCGATACCCTCTTCCGCTTCCACAGCGGCGCGGTCTTCCAATTCCCCCTTGGTGATCCGCAACGGCGGCAGGTCGAGCAGTTCATGCTGGCGTTCGACAGCAATCTCGCGCCGATCGTCGGCCAACAGATCACGCTCACCAACAGCAACAGTGGCGTCGCGGGGCCGCGCATCGATCTGCTGATCGCGCGCGCCGCGCTGAACGAGTGCGATCTGACCGTCAAGGGCACCGTGTCGGGTCAAGCGCGCGGCTGGTACCGCACCGCTGCCGGCACTTTCCGCAGCGACCGCGTTGCCGAACCGCTGCTGAGCGACGGCGGGCTCACTGGGCTGCGTACGCGCGCCAACACCGCGGGCCAGGAGCTCACGTACACCTGCGTACCACCGGGCTCCGGCCTGCGCGTCGGCATCGATCGCGACGAAGATGGCTTCTTCGATCGCGACGAGCTCGACGCCGGTTCCGATCCCGCTGATGCCGCCAGTCAGCCGCTCGGCTGCGGCAACGGCTATCTCAACGTGGGCGAGCAATGCGACGACGGCAACGGCATCAGCGGCGACGGCTGCAGCGCCGCGTGTCGCTTTGAGCTGATCCCCGGCAACGTCTTTGGTTCGACCGCCTCGGACAATCGCGCCTGTTTGCTCGAATGGGCGGTGGTCAACCCGACCAACACCCCGTGGGCCGATCGCCGCGGGCGCCGCAACTACATCCAGAGCTGCAGCAACAACAACGCCAGCTGCGACTTCGACCTCGACGGCAGCAATCGCACCTGCGAGTTCCACGTGGTGGCGTGCCTGAACAACGTCGATCCGCACTTGCCGGGTTGCATTCAGCAAGGCGTCGTCGATCCGGTGCGGGTGATCCTGCCAAACGCTACGCGCGATCCGGCCAACAACACGAGGCTGGTGCAGGCGCTGCAAGACCTGCGCGATCCGGTCACCGGCGCCACCGGGGTTACGTTGCCGATCGACACGCCGCAGACCGGCCAATGCACGGCGCCGTTCTCGATCCGCGTCCCCCTGCGCGGCACCGTCACGCGCTCGGTCGCCGGTCGTGGGTACTTGCGAACGATCGAGCACTCGTTCCAAAATTCGCCCCGGACGTTGATCGACTCCGATGGGCTGACGTTGATCTGCAACCCGTAAGCACGGCAAGCGGGACCGGCCACGAGCCGGTCCCGCTTGCGCTCAAGCAATCGCCACAACGACGCGCCACAACGCATCGCCACCTTGACGCTGGCGCGCGCCGCGGGCTAGCTAGCGCAGCGGCAGGCTGCGATGCGCGACATCATCGACATGTGGGGCAACACTCGCATGGTGGTTCTCACCGCCATGACCGCTTCGCTGTACGCCGCGATTCTGATTCCGTTCAAAGTCCTGCCCATCATCCCCGGCGTCACTGAGTTTCGCCCAGCCAACGCGGTGCCGGTCATCTGTTCGTTTCTCTTTGGCCCCGCCGGCGCGTGGGGGTCGGCTATCGGTAATGTGATCGGCGACTTCTTCGGCGGCCTCGGGCCCGGCGACTTCTTCGGCTTCTTCGGTAACTTCCTCTACGGCTACGTGCCCTATCGCGTGTGGGCGGCGATCATGGGTGAGCGCGATCCGGTGCCACAGTCGCCGCTGCAGTGGATCGTCTTCTTCGGCGTCGTTGCGCTCGCCAGCGCGGCATGTGCATTGACCATCGGCTGGGGCATCAATCTGCTCGGCTTCGTGCCGTTCTCGGTGCTCGCCAACATCATCTTCGTCAACAACCTGCTGGTCGCGGCGGTGCTTACGCCGTTTCTGCTCGCGGTGATTTATCCACGCGTCAAGAGCGCCAAGCTGCGTTATCTCGACGTACTCGGGAGCCCCGTGCGCCGATCGCTGCCCGTGCGTGCGCTCGGGCTGACGCTCGTTGTCTGCGCCATCGTCGGCGGCATGTACGCCGGCACCCTGCTTTCCACCGGCCGTATCGAGCTGCCGTTTCTCGCGCACGACACCGTCTCGGCCACGCGCGCCGCCGACGTCGGCCTCGGCCTTGCCCCGATCGTGCTGTTGATGCTGATCGGATTGGCCTTGCTGTAGCCGTGACGGCGTGACGGACATCGCGATTGCCCTGCGGGGGGTGTCGTTCACCTATGCGGACAGCGACACGCCGGCGCTGCGCGACATCGATCTGACCGTGCACTGCGGCGAGCTGATCGTGGTGATGGGCGCCACCGGGGCCGGCAAGACCACCCTGGCGAAGTGTCTGAACCGTACCATCCCGGCGTTTCAATCCGGTACGCTCGCCGGCGAGATCACGATTCTCGGTCGCCGACTGACCAGCGAAGGCGTGGCCGATCTCGCCGGCGTCGTCGGGCTGGTCTCGCAAGACTTCGAGGCGCAACTGTTCGCCACCAACGTGGTGCAGGAACTCACCTTCGCCATGGAGCAACTCGGCATCGCGCCCACCGAAATGCGCACGCGCGTGCCCGCCGCGCTGGCCGCGGTCGGCCTCACCGGCTTCGAACGGCGCGACCCTACGACATTGTCGGGCGGCGAGAAGCAACGCCTCGCCATCGCTGCCATCGTTGCGCTGCGTCCGCCCATCTTTGTATTCGACGAACCGACTACCGATCTCGACCCGATCGGCAAGCAAGAAGTCTTCGCGGTACTCGATCACCTGCGGCGCGACGGCGCCACGCTCGTCGTCATCGAGCACGAGATTGCCGCCGCCGAACACGCCGACCGCGTCGTGCTGATGGACGGCGGCCGCATCGTCGCCGATGCGGCGCCGGCGGAGCTGTTACCCGACGTGGCGCGCCTCGAACGCCACGCCGTGCGCCCCGCCGATGTCGATCGCATTGCGGCGCGCCTCGACGTGCATCTGGCGCACCGCGGCCTCGACGAGCTGACGGCGTTGATCGAGCCGCGCCTGCGTGTGGATACACCTACACCTCCGCAACCGGCGTCTACCGCGGAGCCCATTTTGATCGCCGACCATGTCACCTACCAGTACGACACCGACCAGACGGCGCTCGCCGCGGTGTCGTTGGAAATCCGCGCCGGCGACAGTGTCGCCCTGATCGGCCAGAATGGATCCGGAAAGACCACGCTGGCCAAGTTGCTCAACGGGCTGCTCACGCCCACCTCCGGACAAGTGCGGTTGCACGGGCGGCCGATCACCGATCTCAAGCTCAACCAAGTCGCCGGTGAAGTCGGCTACGTCTTTCAGAATCCCGATCATCAGATTTTCGCCTCGACGGTGCACGACGAAGTCGCGTTCGGTCCCCGCAATCTCGGCCTCCCGTCGGCTGAGATAGACGAGCGCGTCGACGAAGCGCTCGCCGCCGTCGGGCTGCGCGGCCACGAAGCGCACGATCCGTTTCTATTCGGTAAGGGCCAGCGCCAGCGCTTGGCGGTGGCCTCGCTGCTGGCGCTGCGGCCGCGCGTGTTGCTGCTCGATGAGCCGACCACCGGGCTCGACTATCCCGAGCAGCGGCACATGATGGATCTGGTCGCGAAGCTACAGCGCCAAGGCATGACGCTGGTGATGATCACACACAGCCCCTGGGTGGTCGCCGAATACGCGCAGCGCGGCGTGCTGCTCGCCCACGGGCAGGTGCTGTTCGATGGACCGCTGCGCGACCTCTTCGCCGAGGAGGCGCTACTCGAGCGCTGTCACTTCCGCGTGCCCGAGGTGACGCGCCTCGGCCGCCGACTCGGCTTTACTCCGCTGTCAGTCGATGAGCTGATGCGACACGTGCGCGACGCATAACACCGAAGCCGACCCATGCGCCTTTATCTCTACATCGATCGCCGCACACCGCTGCACGAGTTGAACCCGACCGTGAAGGTGCTGGCGATGCTCTGCTTCTTCCTCGCCGCGTTCGTCAACGAGCGGCCGGCGTTGCTGCTGCCGCTCGGCGCTGGAGTGATGGCCTTAGTACGTTGGGCAGGCGCGTGGCAGAATGTGCGCCGACTGCGCGTGCTGTTTGTGATGGTGTTCACGATGACGCTGCTGATCTGGACGCTCTTCTATCCGCGCGGCGAGCCGTGGCTCACCCTCGGTCCGATCCAGATTCGCACCGGGGCGATCGAGTTTGCCCTGGGCATGTCACTCAAGCTCGCCACCGTGCTCGCCGTCGGCGTGCTGTTTCTCTCGACCACCAAGGTCGAGGAGTTTGCCTACGCGCTGACGCGCGTCGGTGTGCCCTACAAGCTGGGGTTCACGATGACGTTGGCGTTCCGCTTGGTTCCGGTCTTCGTCGAGGCCGCATTCACCGTGGTGCAGGCGCAACGCAGCCGCGGCTTCAACTTCGATGAAGGCAATCCGTTGCAGCGCATACGGCGCTACGTCCCGGTGATGGTACCGGTGTTCATGGGCGCGTTGCGCCGCGCCGACAGTATGGCGATGGCGCTCGAAGCCCGCGGCTTCTTGTCGCAACAGCCGCGCACCAGCTTCGAGCAATATCGCTTCGGCTTGCGCGATGTGATCGCGTTGCTGGTCACCGTGGTGGTGACGAGCGTGTTCGTTGCCTTGTGGTGGACTGGTTACACGCGCGTAGGGATGTATCCGTGAGCGGCCGCACTCAGCTTTTACTTCTCCTGCTGCTCTTTGCGCCCGTGCGGGTGTTCGCCTGGAGCGCCCGCGCGCATCGGCTGGTGACTGATCTGGCGGTCGATCTCGTGCCCGCGCCATGCGCCGAGCAATTTCGCACCGCCCGCGCCGAGCTCATGCAGCACTCGGTCGAACCCGACACGGTGCTGCGCGATCGCGACGGACAGCGCGAAGCCGTACGCCACTTCATCGATCTCGACGCGTACATGCCGTATCCATTTAGCGGCTTCCCGCGCACCTATCGCGAGGCGGTCGCGCGCTACGATCGTCGCACGGTCAACGCGCGCGGCGTCGTCCCGTGGGTTATCCTGCGCCTGCGCCGCCAACTCCGCGAGGAACTCCGCGCGCACGACCGCGATGCGATCGTGCGTGACGCCGGCTATCTCAGCCACTACGTCGCCGATGCGCACCAGCCGCTGCACCTGACCGTCAACTATGACGGCCAACGCACCGGCAACGACGGCGTTCATTTGCGGCTCGAACTCGGCCTCGTCGACGATCGCATCGAATCATACGAAGCCGCACTGCGCGGCCACCTGCCAAAGGCCACGCGGCTCCGGGACGTCCGCAGCGAGATCTTCGCCGACTTCGTCACCACCTACCCATTGGTGGACATCATCATGCAAGCCGACCGGGCCGCCGCCGGCAGTCTGTGGCGCTACAGCCCCTTCTACTATCGCCGCATGGACGCCGCGCTGCACACCACTATCGAGCGCCAACTCGGCCGTGCCGCGGTGCTGCTAGCGTCGATCTGGACTACGGCGTGCGCCGAAGCTCACGATGCACCTTGACCCACCTTCGCGGGTAGTGTCTCAGTTTGAGTGCAACGGAAGTTGTCATTGCGAGGAACGAGCGACGAAGCACTCCCGGTTCCCTGTAGGGGCGACGCATGCGTCGCCCGCGAAATGACGTGTCCACCGCGGAGAAACACGGAGGGCGATGCATGCATCGCCCCTACGCTTCAGAAAAGATCGCCTATCGCTGACATTTGCGCGACACGACACTAGCAAATAGGCCGCAGCGCCAATTTCAAACTGAGACACTACTCCTTCGCGACACACCTTGACGATGTCCGGGACGGGCAGTAGCGGCGACCGCCATGAGCGACCCTCGTCTCGCCAAGGTTCTGACCCGCATCGACGCAGAGCTGCCGCGCCATCGCGCGACGCTCGAATCGCTCATCCGCATTCCCAGCGTCAGCGCGATCGGCTTTCCGGCGCGCGAGGTCGAGCGCTCCGCCGAAGCCGTCGCCGCATCGTTGAACCACGTCGGCTTGCGTCACGTGCGCCTGCTGCGGATCGACGACAGCCATCCGTACGTGGCCGCCGACTGGCTCGATGCCGGTGACGCGCCGACGGTGCTGTTCTACGCGCACCACGACGTGCAGCCGCCCGGGCACACCGACCGTTGGACGGCCGATCCGTTCGAACCGGTCGAGCGCGACGGCCGCCTCTATGGCCGCGGCAGCGCCGACGACAAGGCCGGCGCGGTGATGCACGCCAGCGCCATCGACGGCTGGCTCGGCGCGACCGGTGAGCTGCCTTGTAACGTGAAGGTCCTGATCGAAGGCGAAGAGGAGATTGGCTCGTGGCACCTCAGCGCGTTCCTGCAGCGTTATCCCGAGGAACTGCACGCCGATGTGATCGTGCTTGCCGACGCCGGCAACTGGAGCGTCGGGCGCCCGGCATTGACCTACATGCTACGCGGACTGACTGATCTCACAGTGCGAGTGCGCGCGCTCGCGGCGCCGCAGCACAGCGGGATGTTCGGCGGTGCGCTGCCGGATCCCGTGCTCGGATTGTCGAAGATGCTGGCGACGCTGGTCGATGAACGTGGAGCGATCGCCGTGCCCGGCTTGTGCGACGACGTGCGCCCGCCGACGGCGGCCGAACGCGCGCGCCTCGCTGCACTGCACTTCGATGACACGGCCTTCCGCCGCGCCGGCGGCATCGTTGGCGAGGCCCGCTTGATCGGCGATCCGGCTCACAGCGTCTTCGAGCGATTGTGGATGCAGCCCGCGATTACGATCGTCGGCATCGATTCGCACCCGATCGCCGGCTCGTCGAATCAGATTCTCGCCGAGGCCGCCGCGCGCATCAGCGTGCGGCTGGCGCCGGGGCAGAACCCGCAGCGCTGCCAACGCGTGGTGGCCGATCATCTGCGTGCGGTGGCGCCGTGGGGACTGACGGTCGAGGTGGAGCTGAGCCACGAAGCCGCGCCGGCGTGGGTGTGCGAGCCGTCGGGTCCAGCTTTCGCCGCCGCGGAGGCCGCGCTCACGGCGGCCTTTGGCGTACCGCCGGTGTACATGGGCGTCGGTGGATCGATCCCGTTCGTCGGGCCATTCGCCGCCGCGTTCGGCGGCGCGCCGGCGTTGCTTACCGGCCCATCCGATCCATTTTCACGCATCCACAGCGAAGACGAGAGCCTGCAGCTCGACGACTGGCATCGCCACTGCCGCGCGGAAGCGCTGCTGCTGGCAGAGATCGCCACGCGCGGCAAGGAGATCTAGCGATTCATGTTCACCGGCATCATCGAAGAAGTGGGCGAAGTCATGGAAACCGGCGCCGGGGTGCTGCGCATCCGCGCGGGCGTCGTGCTGGCGGATGCCAAACTCGGCGACTCGATTGCGATCAACGGCGTCGATCTCACCGTGGCCGAGATGGACAGCGACAGTTTCTTCGCCAACGTGATGCCGGAGACCTACCGGCGCTCCAACCTCGGGCAACTCAAGGTCGGCGGTCGCGTCAACCTCGAACGATCGGTACGTCCTACCGATCGGTTGAGCGGCCACATCGTCCGCGGCGTCGTCGAGGGCCTCGCTACCATCGAGTCGTTTTCACCCGAGGCCGACGCGATCATCGCCTGCTTCCACACGCCCCCCGAGCTTCTTCGCTACATGGTGGTTAAAGGGCCGGTGACGATCGACGGCGCCAGCCTCACCATCATTGACAAGACCGACACGACGTTCGCCGTGTCGTTGGTGCAGTACACCCAGGAGCGCACCTGCCTGCTCGGCAAAGAGCCGGGCGACTCGGTCAACATCGAGACCGACATCATCGCCCGTTACGTCGAGACGTTGCTGCGCGAACGCGCTGGTCCGTAGCTCGTTCTCCCCGTTCTTTCACGACCGCACTTCTTCTTGGCGTCCTTGGCGGCTATATCCTACCGCGCCACGCCGACCATTCAGGCGCCGTAACCGTCCGTTGGCCATGCCGCGCTTTGACGCGCGGCGAGGCTACGCTAGAGCAAACGGCGATGGCTGACCGCGAAGTTCCGCTCCGCGCCAAGGTGCTGTACGGCACCGGCGAGGTCGCCGTCAGCGCGAAGAACGCCACGCTCAATCAGTTTCTGCTGTTCTTCTACACCGACGTGATTCACTTGGCGCCGCGGCTGGTGGCGCTGGCGATCACCATAGCCAAGCTGTGGGATGCCATTACGGACCCGGTCATGGGTTACGTCTCCGACACCACGCGTTCGCGTTGGGGCCGGCGGCGACCGTATGTGGTGGCGAGCGCCATTCCATTGGGATTGTTTTTCTACCTCTTGTTCACTCCGCCCACCGGGAGTGATTGGGCAATCTTCGGTTATCTGCTGATTGTCTACGCCATCCTGTTCACGTTCTTCACCATCTTCGCGACGCCGTACGTCGCCTGGGGTGCCGAGCTGGCGCAGGACTATCACGAGCGCACAACAGTGGTGCAGATTCGCAGCCTGTTCGGTGTAGTCGGCGGTGTGGTTGGCGCCACCGCGCCGATCGCCATCGCCAAGGGCTTCGCCGATCAGCGGCAGGGCTTTGCGGCCATGGCCGCGGTGCTGGGCGTGCTGCTGACCGTCGCCGCGCTGCTGCCGGGTTTCGTCAAAGAGCGCTCGCACGGCCCGACCATGGTGCCAAGCTTCGCACATTTCTTCAGCGGACTGCGTTACACCTTTCGCAATCGCGACTTCCGCGTGGTGTTTCTCACCTTCTGCTTGATGACCATCGCCGCGTCGCTCGGCCAAGCGGTGCAACTGATCGTGGTGAAGTACTGGCTGCAGATGTACGACTTCTTTCCGGTGATCGCGTTGACCTTTGGCCTCAGCTTCGCGCTGTCGTTCCCCTTGTGGTTCGCCCTGTCGCAACGCTTCGGCAAACGGCGCGCGATGCTGATGGGATTGGGCATGGGCTGCGTGACGCCGTTCGGCTGGCTCATCGTGCAACCGGGCGCGCGTGGGGCGATGCTGGTGTTCATGATCGGCGCCGGCATCGTCACCGGGTCGCTGACGCTGGTAATGTCGAGTGCGGCCGACATCGTCGACTTCGACGAATTGGAGACCGGCGAGCGACGTGCCGGAGCGTACTTCGGCATTTGGACGCTGGGGCTGAAAACCACCAGCGCCATCGGCATCCTGATCAGCGGCGCCGTGCTCGAACTGGTCGGCTACGTGCCGGATCAGCCGCAGAACGCGACGGCGATGTGGTACCTCCTGCTGATCGTCGGGCCGCTGCAGGCAACGGTGCACTTCGTCGGCTTCCTGATCTTCCGCCGCTTTCGGTTCGAGGCGGACGACGTCGCCCGCGTGCAAGCGACGCTACAAGCGCGCCGCGCCGCGGTTGCGCCGCAGAAGTGAACTGAACCCGTGCGAGCTGGCATCACCAAGCCAGCCACCTGCCACACCTTCCGGCGTTCATTCGCGACGCATCTCCTGAGAACAACCCGGTCATCCCGAGTAGCGAAGCGTATCGAGGGACATCCGAACCGTCCAAGAGTTACTCGGCCATCGGGATGTCAGCAGGTGGCCATGAGATCTTCGTACTCCTCACCGACCCTCGTGCTGAACATCGAACGGAAATATTTCGCTGACATACTTGCCCAGCCCAGACGGAAGAAAATCGAATACAGGCGCATGACGGCGTATTGGCTTCGCCGTTTGGAGCGGGTTGGCCCCGCTTCGTTCAATCTGCGCCTGCTGAACGGCATGCGACCGCCCGTTCCAGAGGCAACCATCAAAATTGTCAAAGTGGTGCGAAGCCATGCCAGCAAGGAGCTCGAGTTTCATCTCGGTCGCATTCTCGATGTTCGCCACTGGAATCGCGCGAAAGAGCGCCCGTCGCGGTGAGCACACCCGTCTCAATTCGCCGTCTCACTCCGGTCCATTAGCCGGCGGGTCGCAGATGCGGTAAAGTCCACGGGTGCCGGAGCTGAGTCGCTTTCTGGGAATCGTGATCACGATGTTCTACCGAGATCATGCCCCGCCACACTTCCACGCTTTCTATGGCGACTTCGAGATCGAGGTCTCGATCGCGGACGGCGTGGTGACCGGGACGTTTCCGAAGCGCGCGTTGAGGCACGTTTTGGAGTGGTACGACCTGCACAAGAAGGAACTGCTCGATAATTGGAAGCTGGCGACGCAACGCAAGCCGCTCAAGAAGATTGCGCCCCTGGAGTGATGCGATGATCAGAGTGATCGATGCGCGACATGTACGAGATTACGTGGTGTGGCTTCGCTTCAGCGATGATACCGAAGGCGAGGTTGATCTGAGAGATGAACTGTACGGCGAGGTGTTTGAGCCGTTGCTAGACAAACGCCTGTTTCGTGCGGTCTCGGTGCATCCCGAGTGGCACACGGTCGCTTGGCCGAATGGGGCCGACTTCGCACCGGAGTTTCTCCACGCTGCGGTGAGCGCCCGGCTAACTCGGCGCTCAACACGGACGCGCGCAAGAACAGCGCGCGCCGGTTAGCGCCAGCGCGTTCGGCTGTGCGAATCTCAGCTGCAAAGCGAAGCGACTGACGACTGAGAAATGAGACCCTTGCGATGACCAACCAACAACCGGTGCTCGGCCTGTTGGACCTCGTGGTCCGCGACATGGATGCCACGCTGGCCTTCTATCGGCGCCTCGGCCTGGAGATCCCGGACCACGCAGTCTGGCGCACCGCTAGCGGCGCCCACCACGTCGACCTGGATTTGCCAAACGGGTTCCACCTCCACTTCGACAGCATCGCACTGGCGAAGAGCTTCAACCGAGGCTGGCCGGAGCAGGCCGGCACCGGAACGAGGACCATCATAGGCTTCTCCCTATCATCGCGGGAGGCCGTCGACGATCGCTACGCTGATCTCATTGCTGCGGGTTACACCGGCCGTCAACCTCCGTACGACACATTCTGGGGCGCCCGCTACGCCGTTATCGAGGATCCCGACGGTAACCATGTCGGCCTCATGAGTCCTCTCGATCCGGCGAGGAGAAGTGCACCGCCCGCACTCTGAGAGGGCGTCGGAGAGTCGCTCCGAGCGCGGTGTTCTACGGCGAGAATCTGGCGTGTACGCCTCTCGTGCCTCCACGGGGACACCGCCGAACAGGCCGCTGGAGACGCTACAACAGCGCCGCGCCGCGACGACAACAGGAATGAACTGAACCCGGCGTGAGCGCTCCAACCGAACGTCATGCTGAGCCGGAGGCGGAGCATCTCTCGGCGCAATTTGCTCAAGAGAGATCCTCCATGGAGTTCATCCTGAGTCAAGTCGAAGGATTCTGGATGACAGAGGGTGGTTGCCCTTCAAAGTGCTCTCGGACCCGCGTTGACAAGCCTGGGACCCGTTGGTACCGTCCGCGAACGGAGCGGAATTGAGCATGCACGAGCAATCGGCCATCA
>JBGOUW010000061.1:0-14155 GCA_041477755.1 Binatia bacterium | reverse complement strand
GACGGCCGCCAAGATGGAATTGACGTAGTGGCCGACTGCCTTCGCGTTGCTCATCAACGTATTCACGTGGAAGCGTTGGAACGAAGAGGTCTTCAGCCGGATGCCCCGACGGACGCCTTCTTCACCCAGATACGCGCCCCACTTCCACGCGATCACCGCAACCCGCACGGGATTGTGCACCGCCGCCAGACCCATCTCGCCTTCGCCGAGAAAGACTATCGGTCGGATATAGCACGCACGCAATCCGTTCACTTTGACCGCAGCCACGCACGCGTCGGCGATTTGCTCGCGGCTGAAGGGAATCTGCAGCCCGAGGATATGCGCGCCGTCGAACAGTCGGTCGATGTGCTCCGACAAACGGAAGATCGCGGAGCGTTGCGCGCCGGTTTGGTAGCAGCGAATGCCTTCGAACACGCCGAGACCGTAGTGCAGCGTGTGGGTCAGCACGTGGACGCGCGCAGCTTCCCACGGGACCAACTGTCCGTCGAACCAAATTTGATCGCTCTTCTCCATGTCTACTCGGCGGCCACGCGGGCTGGGCCTACTGAAGGCAACCGTGCAAGTCAACGCGCCGTGGCCTGACCAAAGAGCGCCTCGTAGCAGGCACGTATCGCTTCGCGGCGCGCGACGTACTCGTTCCACAGCGCTTCGGCGGCAACGCCGACGTCGGCCGCCACCGCCGCAACACCGAGCTGCCGCGCAAGCGGCGCGAGCTGACTACCCCCGCGATGGAGCACCTCGACCGGCTGGTCATGCGCCAGGCGTAGACGATTCTCCAGCCGGCGCAGAAACTGGTAGCCGCTCACCAGCCGCTCGGTGTCGCGCGCCGACAATACCCCGGCGGCGTGCAATGCCTGCAACGCGGGCACTGTGGCGCGCACACGCACAGCCGGATTCGCCGTGCCATGACGGAGCTGCAGCATCTGCGTCACAAACTCGATGTCGATGAGCCCACCGCGTCCGGTCTTGATGTTCACCTGGTCCCGGCTCTCGCGCGCCAGCTCCCGCTCCATACGGCCGCGCAGATGTTCCATCTCACTCGCGCCCGCGGCGGTCAGCGGCTCGCGGTAGACGAACTGCTCGATGATCGCCGCCGCGGACGCCGCCAGCGTGGCGTCGCCCGCTACCGGTCGAGCCTTGATCAACGCTTGCCGCTCCCACAATTGCGCGCTGCGCTCGTGATAGTCGCGAAAGCCGTCGAGCGACGACACCAGCGGACCCGCCCGTCCCGATGGGCGCAGCCGCGCGTCGACGCGGTACACCAGCCCCTCGGTCGTCGGCACTTGCAAAACGGTGATCAGCCGCTGAGCCAGCTTGGAGAAGAACTCGTGCGCGGTCGCAGTATCGCCGGGTGCCTCGTAGATGAAGATCAAGTCGAGGTCGGAGTTGTAGTTGAGTTCGCCACTGCCGAGCTTACCCATCGCAACGATGACAAACGCGCCCGGCGGGTGCGGGCGGTGCGCCTTCGCGCACACATCGGCGACGGCGATGTCGAGCGCGGTCGCCAGGCACGCTTCGGCCAGCAGGGTCAGCTCCGCACTCACTTCCTCGCTCGTCAGCACGTGATCGAGATCGTTGATCCCGATGCGCAAGAAGTGCTCGTTGCGAAAGCGGCGCAGCTGGTCGAGCGCCGCCTCGAACTCGTCGCAATGCGCTAGCTGGCTCCCTAACTCCGCTTCGAGCGCGGCGCGTGGGACGCGCACGCGCACCAGATCGGCGCGCACCAGCGAATCGAGCATCTCCGGACGCCGGATAAACGCGTGCGCCAGAAACTCACTGCCGGCGAACAGTCGCACCAACATCTGCAACGTCGCTGGATTCTCGCGGAGCAACGCCAAGAAGCTGGTCCGCGCCCCGATGGTCGTGATCAACGTCGCGAGGTGGCGCAGTGCTTGATCGCGGTCGACCGACTGCACGACGGCCTGCAACAACGCCGGCGCCAGCTCGGCGAGCGCCTGCTTGCGCGCCGGTCGCGCGGGCGCACCCGGCGCACCGTCGCGCAGCAGCACCAGGTCGCGGTAGCTGGCGCCGGGATCGACGAAACCCAAGCGGGCGAGCACCGCCAGTGCCTCCGCTTCGTTGACCTGCGGATCGAGCAGCGCCACCATCTCGGGCGAGCGCAGGCGATGCACTTCCGCCTGCGGCGCGTAGAAGAGTTGCTCAAACGCGTCGCGCACGCGCGCGCGCTGCGCGTCGAGTGCGGCCCATAATGTGACGCCGTCGGCGTAGCCGAGCCGGCGTGCCAGCGTCTCCTGCTCCAGCGCATCGCCGGGGAGGGTATGCGTCTGCCGCTCGTCGACGATTTGGATCTTGTGCTCGACATGGCGCAGAAAGCGGTACGCGGCAGCCAGCATCTCGCACTGTTCGACTGGTAAGGCCGCGTAGCGCACCAGCCGTTGCAGCGTCGGCAGCGTGCCGCCGCCGCGCACGCGCTCGTCGCGCCCGCCGTGAATCAGCTGGTGCACTTGGACAATGAACTCGATCTCGCGAATCCCGCCACGCCCGAGCTTCACGTTGCCCTGCGTCTTGCTGCCGAGCTCGCTCTCGATACGCGCCTTCATGGCTTTCATGTCGGCCACGGTGGCGAAGTCGAGATAGCGGCGATACACGAACGGGCGCACTTCGCACAGAAAGCGCTCGCCAAGCGCGCGATCCCCCGCAACCGGACGGGCTTGAATCAGCGCCGTGCGCTCCCACGTCTGCCCCCACGACTCGTAGTAGAGTAACGAGTTGTCAATCGAGTTGGCGAGCGGGCCGTTGATCCCTTCGGGGCGCAAGCGCAAGTCGACGCGAAATACCGCACCGGCGTCCGTGCGCTCTTGCAGCGCGCGGGTAAACAACTCGGCCACGCGGACGAAGAACGCCGGCGCCGTCAACCTCCCGCGCGGACCACCGGCGCTTTCGCCGCGCTCGGACTCGTAGAGATAGGCGAGATCGATGTCGGAGCTGTAGTTCAATTCGCCGCCGCCGAACTTGCCCATCGCCAAGACGACAAAGCCGCTCGGCTGTCCAGATGGCGCCGACACGTCGCCGAAGTCCGCCACCACCGTGCGGCGCGCCCAGCGAACCGCGACGTCGCACACCCCTTCGGCAAGCGCCGAGAGATCGGCGAGCGTCACGTCGAGGGGAACGCGGCCGATGAGATCGTGCAACCCGATGCGCAGATATTCCCGGCTGCGATACTGCCGTAGCGCGGCGCCGAACTCTTTCCACGGCGCCAAGGCGGTCTCGGCCAGGGCGTGCCGATGGTCGGCGGGCGACTTCGAGACTGCATCCAATGTTGCGAGGAATGAATCGGCCCATTTTGCTTCGTCGCGCAGCAGCGTGCGGCACAACACCGCGCTGCCACCCAAGAGTGTGAACAGCGCCGGCCACGCCCCCGGCACCGCGGCAATGCGCGCCACCGCGGCGGCCGACTCGGACGCCCGTTCCCAGTTGGCCAACGCGAGTCGCGGATCCGGAGCAGCGGCGATCAATTGCGGCAGGGCTGCGGCCAGCGGGGGTGACCCGCACTGCGCTTGCGCGCGTGCCACGCGCGGCGGCTCGATGCCAAAGTGCGCGAATACCGCGGTCAGAGTCTCGCTGGAAGAGTTGCTCACGCCTGATCAGCAGCGACGAGGCGCGCGAACTGGCTGTGCGCGAGATCGTGCTGCGCCATCCAACGGTCCATCTCCGCCAGCGCCCGGTCGGCGAGCAGGCGGCGCTTGTCGCGCCCGCGCTCGCCCGACGCCAACGGCGGCAGCAGCCCATAGTTCGCATTCATCGGTTGAAAACTGCGACGGGTGCGATCGGTCACATACGCCAGCAACGCGCCAAGCGCGGTGGTCGGAGGTGGCACAACCGGTTCCTCGCCCTCGAGCACACGGGCGGCATTGATGCCGGCCAGCAATCCCGCCGCGGCGGATTCGACGTAGCCCTCGACACCGATGAGCTGGCCAGCGAACCACACCTGCGGATGGCGCCGCAGCTGCAACGTCGGCTGCAGCAGCGCCGGCGAGTTGATGAACGTGTTGCGGTGCAGACTGCCGAGGCGGACAAACTCCGCCTGCTCCAACCCCGGAATCATGCGCAAGACGCGGCGTTGCGCCGGATACGTCATCTTCGTCTGGAAGCCCACCAGGTTGTACAAGCGGCCGGCGTGATCGTCTTGGCGCAACTGCACGACGGCAAACGGCCGGCGCCCGGTGCGGGGATCGATGAGCCCCACCGGCCGCATCGGCCCAAACGCCAGCGTGTCGGGCCCGCGGCGGGCCATTTCTTCGATCGGCATGCAGCCTTCGAAATAGACGCAGCGCTCGAAGTCCTTGGTTGGCACTTTCTCCGCCTCGATCACCGCGCTCACAAACGCGTAGTATTGCTCACGCGATAGCGGACAGTTCACGTAATCGTCGCCGCCCTTACCGTAGCGTGATGCCGAGAAGACCAGCGCGCGATCGATCGAATCCGCCGTGACGATCGGGGCGATCGCATCATAGAAATACAGGTGCTGCTCGCCGAGCAATTGATGGATGTGCGCGGACAGTTCGGGAGACGTCAGCGGCCCGGTGGCCACGATCACCAACTCGTGCTCCGAGGTCGGTGGCAGCGCAGTGATTTCCTCGCGCACGATCTCGATGCCGGGCGTAGTTTCCACCACCGCCGTGAGCTCCTCAGCAAACGCGTTGCGATCGACCGCAAGTGCAGCGCCGGCCGGCAGTTTGGTCTGATCAGCCACGTGCAGCACCAACGATCCGAGCCGTCGCATTTCTTCCTTGAGCAGGCCGACGCCCGAGTCGAGCGACGCGCTACGGAACGAGTTCGAACACACCAACTCGGCGAGACGATCAGTCTGGTGCGCTTCGGTGCGACGCACCGGACGCATTTCGAACAGCCGCACCGCCACACCGCGGCTGGCGAGTTGCCACGCCGCTTCGACGCCGGCGAGTCCGCCGCCGACAATCGTGACTCGTGCTCGTGATTCGTGCCGCGGCTCCATATTCCGCATTCCGCAATCCGAATTCCGCATTCGCTCAGACCGCCTCCGCTTCTTCCGGATCGGCGACGGTCTCGTGATACTTGCAGCCTTCCACCAAACAGCGCCGCACGGTGCCGGCACGCTTGGTGGTCTTCTCGACGACGAACGGCGCACTGCACACGGGGCACGGTTCGGGAATCGGGCGATCCCAGGTCGCGAAGCGGCACTTCGGATAACGGTTGCAGCTGAAGAAGGTCTTGCCGTTGCGCGAGCGCTTCTCCATGACGTCGCCCTCGCGACAGTCCGGACATTTCACCCCGGTGGGCACGGGACGCACCAACGAGCGCACCCCTTTGCACTCGGGGTAGCCGGTGCAGCCGAGGAATTTCCCAAACCGACCGAAGCGAATCTTCATCGGGCGGCCGCACAGATCGCACACTTCGTCGGTGACTTCCTCCTCGACGATCTTGAGCGTGCCCTCGGCGTCGCGCGCGAAGTTGCGCGTGAACTTGCACTCTGGATAACGCGAGCAGGCGAGAAACTCACCGCCGCGACCCCACTTGATCACCATGGCGGCGTCGCAGGTGCCGCACTTGAACTCCGTCGGCCGGCCTTCGTGCTTGACGTCGCGCATCCGCTCGTCGGCATGCTCGAGATCGCGCTGGAACGGATCGTAGAAGCGGCGCAGCGCGTCTTGCCACTTCTCCTTGCCCTCTTCAATCTGGTCGAGCACGTTCTCCATGCCGGCCGTGAACTCGACGTTGAGGATGTCTGGGAACGCGTCGACCAGCAGCTCCGTCACCAGGAACCCGAGCTCGCTCGGCCGCAGACGGCGCGACTTGTCCTCGGCGACGTACTCCTTGCTGAGGATGGTGGCCATGATCGACGCATAGGTCGACGGGCGACCGATGCCCTTTTCTTCCAACTCCTTGATCAGCGTCGCTTGGGTGAAGCGCGGCGGCGGCTGGGTAAAGTGCTGCTCGGGTAAGAGTTCGTGCAGCGTCAGCTGCTGGCCTTCGGTCAGTGGCGGCAACGTGCGCTCCGACTCGTCATCGTCGTCGCCATCTTTCTTCGGCTCGTCGTCGGTGCCTTCGGTGTACACGCGGATGAAGCCGTCGAACTTCATCACTTGCCCGCTGGCGCGGAACGTGGTGTCGGCGGCGCTGATGTCGATGGCCGTTTGATCGAACACCGCGGGCACCATTTGGCTGGCGACGAAGCGGTTCCAGATCAGCGTGTAGAGCGCCAGCTCTTCCTTCGAGAGGAACGCGCCAACCTGGTCGGGTGGATACTCGGTCGAAGTCGGCCGGACGGCCTCGTGCGCGTCTTGCGCGCCCTTCTTGCTGGGATACGTGTTGGGCTGTGCCGGCAGGTATTCTTTACCAAACCGTTCCTGAATCAGGCCGCGCACGGCCTCCAGCGCCTCGGGCCCAATGCGAGTGGAGTCGGTACGCATGTAGGTGATCAGGCCGACCGAGCCCTCGGCGCCGAGTTCGATGCCTTCGTAGAGCCGCTGCGCGATGCGCATGGTGCGGCTGGGGACATAGCCGAGCTTGCGCGACGCTTCTTGCTGGAGGCGCGAGGTGATGAACGGCGGCGTCGGAAAGCGACGGCGCTCTTTGCGTTCGACCTTGGTGACAGTCCACGTTGCCACGCGTAGGCGGGTGACGAGATCAGTGGCCTGCGGTTCGTTCTCGACGCGGAACTTCTCGGGATCGAGCCGCTGCGTACCGACGCGGGCGAGACGCGCGCTGAACGGCGGCGGCGTGTCGCCTTCGAGCTTGGCGGCGATCGACCAGTACTCGACGGCCGTGAACGCCTGGATCTCGCGCTCGCGCTCGCAGATGATGCGCACCGTAACGCTCTGCACGCGGCCGGCCGATAGACCGCGCCGCACTTTTTTCCACAGCAATGGACTGATCTGATAGCCCACCAAACGGTCGAGGATGCGCCGCGTCTGCTGCGCTTCGTAGAGGTTCTGATCGAGCGGCAGCGGATGCTTGATCGCCTCTTGCACCGCGCGCTTGGTGATCTCGTTGAACATCACGCGGTGAATCTTACCGGCGTTGGTCTTGTCGCGGATGCGCTCGGCGATGTGCCACGCGATCGCTTCACCCTCGCGGTCCGGGTCGGGCGCCAAGTAGATTCTCTCCTTACCCTTGGCCGCCTGTTTGAGTTCGGTGACGATCTTCCGTTTGCCGTGGATGATCTGGTAGTCAGGCGTAAAACCGTTGTCGATCGCGACCCCGAGCTTGCTCTTCGGCAAGTCGACGATGTGTCCGACCGAAGCTTTCACCTGATAGTCGCGGCCAAGATATTTGCCGAGCGTCTTCGCCTTGGCCGGCGATTCAACGATGACGAGATTTTTTGCCATGGAGTCCTATCGAGCGGTGCGCGGGGCAACACCGCGAGCTGTGTAATACTTGCCGGGCAGCTGTTGCACCACCCCCTTGAGTTCGAGCGTCAGCAGGGCATCGAGGACTTGATGCGGTGACAAGCCAGTGCGACTGATCACTTCATCGATGTGGCGGGTCTCGTCGCCAACGCCCGCGAACACTTGCGCTTCGACACCCTCCAGCGTCACAACCGGCGCGCGGCGCGACGGCGTGGCGAGCAGACGGGGAGCGATTTCTTCGAGAATATCCTCGACTCGTTCGGTCAACTTGGCACCGTCGCGAATCAAGCGGTGGGTGCCACGGCTGCGCGCGCCCACCGGGCCAGGGACAGCAAACACCTCGCGGCCCTGATCGACGGCCGCCTGCGCGGTGATGAGCGAGCCGCTCTTTTCCGTCGCCTCGACGATCACGGTCCCGAGCGCGAGGCCTGAGATAATGCGGTTGCGCGTGGGAAAATTCTCGGCGTCGGGTTTGGTGCCCATGAAAAACTCGGACACCACTGCACCCTGTTCGGCGATCGTCATGAACAAGTCATGATGCTCACTTGGATACACCACGTCAATGCCAGACCCCAAAACGGCGATGGTTCGCCCGCCGCCGCGCAGCGCCGCCCAGTGCGCCTCGGCATCGATACCACGCGCCAACCCGCTCACCACGGTGATCCCCACTTTGGCCAGCCCTTCGCTGATTTCGCGGGTGAGTTGCAGGCCATAACTCGACGCGAACCGCGAGCCGACGATGGCTACGGCGAGCCGATCTTCCGACCGCAGCGCCCCCCGCACGAACAGGAACGGCGGCGGATCGTGGATCTCGCGCAGGCTGTCCGGATAGTCCGGGTCGGCGCACGTGACCACGCGCGCACCCGCCCGCTGCGCCCGTGCAAGCTGGTCATCGACCATCGCCCAATCATTAAATCGGCGAACCGCCGTTGCCACGTCGCGCCGCACGCCGGCACACTCGAGCGCGTGAGTGCTGGCGTCGAGTGCCGCGCGTGGGTGGCCGAACGCGCGCAGCAATCCTTGATAACCGACACAGCCCACCCCGCGCACCAGCTTGAGCGCCAACCAGTCGCGCACGTCGCTCTTGGTCATGGCAGCCATCACGCGCACCACCCCACCGCTCTCGTCACTCCCCAACGGCGATGCGCGGCGTAGCGTCGCCAACTTGATTTGTCATCAGCAGGCCGCATAGACTCGCGACGAACTACTAGAGGACCACGCCTTGCTCGCTACCGTGCTTTCGAGCGCGCTGCAAGGGATTGACGCGCTGCTCGTGGAAGTCGAGGTCGACATCGCGGCCGGGTTGCCGCAGATGGCAGTCGTCGGTTTGCCCGAAGGGGCGGTCAAGGAAAGTAAGGATCGCGTCCGCTCCGCGCTGAAAAATTCCGGCTACGAGTTCCCGCAGCGCAAGGTCACCATCAATCTCGCACCGGCCGACGTAAAAAAGGAAGGTTCGGCGTACGACCTGCCGATCGCACTCGGCCTGCTGGCTGCGACGGGCAAATTGCCGGCCGAGTTGCTGCGTCACTACGTCATCTTGGGCGAGCTGTCGCTCGACGGGCGGGTGAAGCCGGTGCGCGGGGCGCTGCCCACGGCCGCCACCGTGCACGATAAGCATCTGCGCGGCGTGCTGCTGCCGCCCGACAACGCGCTCGAGGCCGCGGTGGTGGACGGCATCGAAGTGATCGCGGTTGCGACACTCGCCGAGGCGTTCGAGTTCCTGCGCGGCGAACGCCGCATCGCGCCAACCAAACTGAACCTGGGTGACGTATTCGCGGCACACGCGCGCTACGAAATCGACTTCAGCGACGTGAAGGGCCAAGAGCACGTCAAGCGCGCCATCGAAGTCGCGGCCGCCGGCGGTCACAACGTGATCATGGTCGGGCCGCCCGGTTCGGGAAAAACCATGCTCGCGAAACGGCTGCCGACGATATTGCCGGCGCTGACGCTCGACGAGGCAATCGAAACCACCCGCGTGCACAGCGTGATGGGTCTGATGGACGGCCGCGCGCTGGTGGCGACGCGTCCGTTCCGCTCCCCACACCACACCATCAGCGACGCCGGGCTGATTGGGGGCGGTACGATCCCAAAGCCGGGGGAAGTGAGTCTCGCGCACCACGGCGTGTTGTTCCTCGACGAGTTGCCCGAATTCCGCAAGAACGTCATCGAGGTCTTACGCCAGCCGCTCGAAGAGACGCGGATAACGATCACGCGCGCGGTCGGTTCGATCACCTATCCCGCCAACGTCATGCTGGTCGCCGCTATGAACCCCTGCCCGTGCGGCTTCTACGGTGACCCGCAGAAGGAGTGCACCTGCACGCTGCCGCAGATCCAACGCTACCGTGCACGCATCTCGGGGCCATTGCTCGATCGCATCGACATCCAAATCGAGGTGCCCGCGGTAAAATACAAGGAGCTAGCCGATCGCGCCGTGGGCGAGTCGTCCAACTCGCTGCGGGCGCGCGTCGATGCGGCGCGACAGATCCAACTCGCGCGCTTCGCCGGTCGCCGCATTTTCTGCAACGCGCAAATGGCGTCGCGCGATTTGAAGCGGGTGTGCGCCCCGGAGCCGGCGGCGGAACGCCTACTGGAAACCGCCATGGCCAAGCTCGGCTTGAGCGCACGCGCGTACACTCGCATCCTAAAAGTCGCCCGCACCATCGCCGACCTCGACGGCGCGCCCGCCACCATCGCCGCGTCGCACGTCGCCGAAGCGATTCAATATCGCAGCCTCGACCGTACGTTTCACTAACGCTCTCGACAGTTGTCCGTGATGGTCACCGTCAAAACCCCTGCGAACACTCGCATCCGACGTCGGCGAGCTTCCAGTCGCCGCGCGCCGTACGCGGTAGATTCAAGGCCGCACCGTGACCTGCAACGGCTGCTGCAGCGTCCCGATCAGCGCGGCGACATCGAGGTCGCGCGGCAACGCGTAGCTGTTCGACGCAAACCAGTGGTCGCCGCTACTCACACCGTCCCACTGTGTCAAGATGTAGCCGATGCCAGGCATCTCGCCGAGGTTCGCTTCGGGCGGGTCGGCGAGGTCTCGACTCTCGCGATAGAATAGCTGCCGACGGACGGTGCTGAGCGAGGGGCTGAGCGCTAGCACCTGCACCAACGTCACCTCGGGGCCGTGCAACGCAAACCAGTCGCCGAGTTGGTGGGCGAGCGTCAGCTTGTCGGCCGTCATGCGGCCATCGATGCGGATGCGGCTCGGTGTCGTCGCCGTTTGCAGCTCCCAACCACTGAGATTGCGGAAATCGAGCGCGGCGCGGATGGTCACGTCCGTGAACAACAAGTGGGGTGGAAAGTTGAGGTGCAACGCCACCGGCAACTCGGCAAAGTCGCGGTAGAAGTACGTGTCCGATCCGAAGATCGGCGTGCGCAATCCCCATCCGAGGCGAATCCACAGCCGCTGCCGGCGGATGACTCGGATCGGCCCTTGCCGCCACGCCACCGGCTGGGTCTGCACGTCGTCCTCATTGCGGGTGACGCTGATGAGTCCCCAGAGAAAATGCGCGGTGGCGCGAATCTTCATCCGATCGAGCAGGCTGTCGGACGATGACGACGAGGATTGCCCGCCGACGAGCCCGAGGAAGCGCGGCGTGCCGTGCGCGAAGCCCAGCGCCACACGCGCGCCCGTGATCCGATCCGCGGTGGGATCGTAGGCAACATACGATCGCGACGACTGCGGTGCCGGTCGTTCGAAGCGTAGCAGGTACACCCAGCGCCGGCGGGCGGTGCGTGGATCACGCACTTCGATCTCCACGCTTCCGGTCGCATCGCCGGGAATGCCATTCGATAGCCTGTCGGCGCGAACGCCGGCATCACTCGCCATGAACAACACCACGTCGTTGGCATCGAGCACACCCGGCGGGTCGTCGGCCGTGGGCTCAGGTCCCTGATCGAGTACCAGCCGGCCGGCGGCATCGCGTTCATCGAGCTGCCAGGGAATCGGCGCACAGCTGGCTTCGCAGGCGAACAGCGCGAGTTGGCCAGACGGCGTGCCGTGAAACGAGACGAACTCGCTCCCCTCGAGGCGAACGACATCGCCGAACCGTTCGGGCGGCAGCGCCTCTACGGCAGGGTTCGCGGCCCACGCAGGGCGGCCGACCAACGAGGCGCCAAAAACGGCCGCTGAGACCATCGCGGCGCGAATTGCGGTAGGCAAAAGACAGAAATTGCTTGACAAGAAGAGACGGCCTCGCATAGAGGAGCCGCGGGTGAAAGTCTGCCCATTGGGTGTCACAGAGGCTGTCGCGGAGCGAGAGAGGAGGATCCCTATGATGCAGCGCAAGCTGGCGGTGTGCGGGTTTGTGTTCTTCGTGTGCGCCACGCTTACCGGTCTACCGACGCGGACGCAAGCGGTGTCGCTCGACAAGGATGGCGACCTGAAATTGGGCGTGCGGACTTACGTCAACGCGCGAATCGGAACCCAGGATACGAATAAATCCGTCATCCCAGGCGTCGCGTCAACCGAGACGTTTCCCTTCTCAGCGTCCGGACATGTGCGCCAGAACCGCGCATACATCGAGGCCGAGCTGGACCACGACCTGGATCGGTTGGTCAAGGAAAGGGTCGGTCCATTCGAGATGCTGAGTTACCTTCCCTTCAGAGTCCGGGATCTCAAGCAACACGCGACCTTCCGCGGTGAGTACGACGGCGTCTATGATTTCGGTCCGCGTGAGTACAGTACGGCCGACCAGTTCACGACCGGCGCCGGCGGCAACATCGCGGACAACCCCATTCCGCTTGGCTCAGATCCCTGCCCTCCGGGCGTAGAGCCCAATGGGAAGGACTGCCAACGTGTCGTGGACGTTCCTGCAGCGCGGCGGCACCTGCGCCAAATAGCCTCAAACCGCCAACGCTTGTTCCAGGCATACCTGGAAGGATCGGTCGGCGACCTGTTCGTGCGCTTCGGGCGGCAGATCTGGTCGTGGGGCGAAACCGACGGCTTTCGGCTCCTTGACCAGATCAATCCCATCGACAGCAGCTTTGGCGGCTTCCTCATCTCGCTCGACGAGCGCCGTGTCCCGCTCGACATGCTGCGCATGGAGTACCGCATCGGTGATTTCGGACCGGTTACCGAGATGGCGTTCCACGCGTACGGGGCCATCGATAACAAGGTTGGCTTCTCCCCTGGGACGCCCGCAGGGTCGCCCTGGACCTTGCCCAACCTCGGCAAGCCGAGTGCGACAACCCTGACAATCCAAAACACCCCGGCGCGTACGTTCAATCACATACGGGGCGGTGGGCGGCTGTACTGGAACATGTTCGACGCGACCTTCAGCGCGGCGCACTACTACACCTACTTCGACGTCCCCGCCCTGCAGGTCAGCGTGAACAGGACTTTCCCCGCAGGGAATCTCGCTACCGCTCCCGATGGGTATTCGGCACACGCCAACCTGACCGCGCCGCTGGTGCAGGTTTCGGGGCTCTCCACCACGTTCGCCGTCGAGAGGCTGTACACTGTGGTGCGGTCCGAGATTGCATACTTCAACTCGGAGCCGCGCTTCACCCAGGAGGGCCTCGACCCGTTTATTTTTCATGGCAACGGCGCACAGGGCACCAACTCCAACACCGGCCAGCCCGGCACCGACACCGTCAATCGCGATCTCGGCCAGTCGCTCAACTACGTATTGGGTGCCGACGTGAACCAGTACATTCGCTTCCTCAACCCGAATCAAACGTTTTTCTTCTCGACCCAGGTTTTCTACAAATACCTGATCAACGCCGCGTCAACCCACCCCATCAAAGGGAGCAGCATACTCAGTGGAGAGGTGCTGCCTGTCCCTGAGAAGAACCAGTTCGTCAATTCCAGAGGCACGGCTCTCGGTAACGTCGAGCCGGTGTTTGTCCGCCAAAACACGAACCAGATTCTGCAGACGCTGTTCGTCGGCACCAGCTACCGCAGCGGGACGGTCAACCCCGGCTTCTTGCTCTTCTACGATTGGAGCGGCTCGTTCGTGTACCAGCCGTCTGTGACCTTCACGCACGACCCGTGGCGGTTCTCGATGAGCTACAGCGTCATCGATGCCGGCACGCTCAAGGGCAACAGCGGCGTGAGTTTGCTGCGTGATCGCGACAACGTCTTGTTCCAGTTCGAATACGCGATCTAAAGGACTCGCACCGTACACAGGAGAATCACATCGTGAAACGACTCATCCTGGCCGCGGCCTGCGCCGGCATCGTTGCGTGGGCATTCCCCGTCATCGCCGCGCGCTCGGCAGAAAAAGTGGACCCGGCGGACATCCGACCCAATCTGTTCGGAGCCTGTTTCCTCACTCCGCAAGAAGGCTGGGTGATCGGCGATCGCGGCCGTATTTTCTACACGACCGACGGCGGCAAGAGCTTCGAGCGGCTCGATGCCGGTACCACGCGGGCTTTTCTCAGCATCGCTTGCTTCCCGGACAAGACACTCGTGGTCGTCGGCAAGTCGGGGATCATCTATCGCTCACCCGACGGGGGCCGCACCTGGCAGCAGCAGACCAGCGGCACCGATCGGAATCTGGTGGCGGTGGCGTTCAGTTCACCCACCACCGGCCTCGCGGTCGGCGATGCCGGCATGATCGTCCGTACGCAAGACGCTGGTGTTACCTGGGCCAAGATTGCCGTGCCCGAGCAGATCCCGCTGCCGGAAGATGTGGCTGAAACCGTGGCACCGGGCGACATCCTTTTCTACGACGTGACTTTCCCCACGCCCGAACGGGCGTGGATCGTCGGTGAATTCGGTGTGATCCTGACCACGACCGACGGCGGCCTCACTTGGGCCGCCCAGAAGGGCCCGGTGCAGAGCACGCTGTTCG
>JBGOUW010000218.1:0-7925 GCA_041477755.1 Binatia bacterium | reverse complement strand
CAACAATTTCAAGCGGTGCTTCAACTCATCACGATTCAACGGAGTCACTCCTTACTGGGCGCCTTCTACACACACGCCTCCGCAAGGAGCAAGCGCTAAAACGCCTGCCGAGTGCCGAACAGAAACTGCACGTCGCTAGTCTTGCGCGAATCGTCGACGCGCGTAGCGACCTCCAGGTACGCCACCGACGGGAAGAATCCGAGGAACTCGTAGACCGCGGCGAAGCCGGCGCCGACGCCCACGGCAAAGCCGCCGACATCGTACACACGGCCGGCCGAGTTGCTCACTCGACCGCTGTCGGCGAACAGCCGCACTTGCCCGCGCCGCACCACCAGCAGATCCAAGAGATTGAAGTCGACCTCTGGATAAATGTCGTGGCGCAACTCGGTACGCACCAGCAAGAGGTTGCGCGCGAGCTCATCCTCCACCCCAATGCCACGGATCGACCGCGAGCCGCCCAGACTGTAGAGGCCTTGATTGGGCACCCGACTCGCGCCCAGCGGTTCGCTGAACCCGTTCAACAGTTCCACCGCGGCGATGTTGCGGTGCGTCCAGACCGGATGCGTGCCGACCATGCGATATCCCCAATCGACATAGTTGAAGTCGCTGCCGAGCCCGTGATCGAACCAGTCGCCGTACAATCGTAGATGCCGCTCGTCGCTGGGATTGTCGTACGAGAACACGTTGGAGTAGTCGTAGCGCATCCCAAGCGAAGCAAGTTGTCCGGGCGTGCGCACAGCGGGTTGTCGCGCATCAGTGAAGTTGTCGTTCAACCACTGAAACCCGTAGAACGCGTACACGTTGTGGCGGTACAACGTCGCATCGATCGGCGGGCCCCAATGCCAACGGCCGCCGAAGGTGACTCCGGCGCTGCGATTGGTGTAGGACGCAGCCAGCGCGAGGTCTTTGCGGTAGTCGTAGCGGCCGCGGCCGACAACGAGGCCGGAGATGCCAAACTCGGTCGAACTGACTTCCACTTCCGCGGTGTCAAGGACGACCTGCGGGGTCGGCGGGCACGCATTGTCGTCGCGGCGATCTTCGATGAGTTTGCGCTCGGGATCGATCACCGCCTGCCACACGCGCTGCGGCGTCTCCGCAGAGAACACGGCGACATCGCCGCGTCCATCCCAGCGCAGTTCGACATCACGCCCGCCAATGCTGCGCAACCGCACAGTGACCGGTTCAGTGATCGGTCGCGACGCATCGCGCCGAATCGTGAGTGTGTGGTGGAAGTGATCCAACTCGCGCCGGTTCAGGTCAACCGCGTCGAAGCGGTAGTTGAGTGCGGGATACGGCTGCAGCCATTGATCGACCACGTCGTTCCCGTCACGCGCAACGCAGCGGCGAAACGGCGTGGACGCGGTGGCACAACGGTCGATCGCCGCGTCGAATTCGGTCTGACCCACGGTTTCGCGCAGCTTGCCAAAGATGACGTGTCCAGGCGGCCGCGTCGTGTTGAACGTCGCAATCTCGGCGTGCATGGGGTCAGCGACGCGGGCGCGTTCGAAAAACGCCTCGACGAATGGGATTTTTGGAACCGTCTCGAAGCGATCGACGATGGCGAAAATATTGAACAGCTCGATCCAGTCTTGCACGCTGCGCGTGTCGGGGTGCGCCTGCATGGCGTAGCGGCGCGCTAGCTCGTGCGACAGGCCCTCGCTCACCCACCAATAGTCGCCAGCGGGCTCGACGGCCGCGAGATGATCGCGCAGCAGTTCGGCGTACAGCGCTTGCGCCAGCCGGAGCTGGTGAAACGGACGCAGTAGCCAATTCACTTTGAGCGCCCGATCGGAGACCAGTGCCATGCCCTCGCCGTTGGCGGTGAGGTTCAAGCGCAGCGGCGCCTCGACGACGGTGATCTCGTCGGGCGGCGTGGCGAGTTGTGACGGGCGTGCCGAACGCTGCGCGACGATGTCCCGTAACGTGCTCATCATGATCGCAGTGATGGTCGGCTCGAACGTGTCACGGCGGGCGCGGCGTTCCGGCCGATGGAGAAACACGATGCGCGCGCCGTCGACACGGGTCTCATCGCGCAGCAACTGCGGCGCGGCAACGAGCGAGAGGTAATGGGCGTCGACGCCCGCTTGCACCGGCTGCCCGCGAGCGAAGAGTCGGCCATTGAGAACAACGTCGCGTTCAAGGTCGTTGCTCAGCTGAACCTCGAAGCGCGCGAGCGGCGGTGGGCCATCAAGTTTCCAAGTACCGTCGGTGTTTGCCGCCGCCAGGTACGGGTACCAGCCACCATTGAGCGTGAGTTGCTGATCGAACTCGCCGAAGCTGCCAAAACGGTGCGGCACCAAAGTGTGAAAGTTGAGAGTCAGTCGCGCGACCTCGCCTGGCGGCAGCGGCGGCATGGCGACCCGCACCAGTGAGCCGTCCGGCACCCCCGGCTGGTGAAGCGTCTCGATGGGTAGGACGGTGTCGCCGAGTCGAACGTCGCGGATCTCCATCCGTCCCGGATCGAACGCTTGCTCCGGATACACGAACTGTCGGTTGAAGTCGTTGATGCCGGCATCCGGTTCGGCAAATCGGTTGGCGAACAGCACGAACACCGCCTCATTGAGGACTCGATTGCTGGCGTTCGCGAACGACACAGCGATCGTGCCCTCGATCCGGTTGGCGGTGAGGGAAGCCCGCAGCCAGTACATTGGTATCGGCGGCGCGAGTTCGCGGCCCGCCGCCGGCGATGCGAACAGCGTCACCCAGCCAACTACAAGGGCACGCGCGACTTCAGCGCCGCACCGTCGAGTTCCATTCGTCCAACTACGCACGGCGCCCCGTTTAGTGATTTGTCGGCGGTGGCGCAACGCGCAGCGCCGTCGATCGCTCGTTGCAGCGCCACGCTAGCGGGCCAGGTACTCGGGCGTGAACGTCGCATCGGGCAGCTCGACGTTGTACTTCACATCGGTGACTTCCAGACGCGACTCGGTATGCTCGACCAGATCCTTCATCCGCTGATCGCGCAGCGTCCAGTAGCCGTCGACCTTCTCCACCTTCTCGACGGTCCACACCTTGAGCAGCTGCCCCTTCTCGCCGAGGAAGAGGCGCTTGAGGACCAACGAGTCGGCCGGATCGATCGCCAAGACGGTCTTCGCGTAGAGAGCGCTCGCAGGCGTCTTGGGCACGCTCTCGATCAACGTGCAGTGACGGCGGCCGATATCGTCGTGGCCGACGACCGTATACGTGAAGGCCTGGAGTTGCGGCTCGACGAGATCGGCGATGTAAAAGCTCGATCCGAGAAACGAGTGCTTGCGCACTTCGTCGGCGATCTGGATGACCCGACGCACGTTGGCGATGCGGAGAAATTGCTCCGAACGCGCATCGGGATGTTCGAGAAACAAGAAGCGCATCCCTTGCAGATCGATCGGCGCGACGACTTCGAGATAGCTGGCGCGGGTGCCGTCGATGACCTTGCTGCTGAGTCGGACTTCGCGCGGTGCACCGCGGTCGACGGAGACCTTCAGCGTCGCCACAAAGGGCACCCGCGGCAACGCATCGAGGGCACCTTTGACGAGATCACGCGCTTGGTCCGCCCCGGCACGACCCGGACCGAACACCACCAGCGCGCCAAGCGCGGCGAATAGGCCTACGGGGGAACGAAGACGGCGGCGCATCGATGCGATCACTCGCTGCGCCGTCTAGCGGATTTCGACGGCAAACACTACGGTGCACCACGCATCATGGCGCTGCGGTGGCGCTGCGGCCGCGCTCGCAATGCGTCGGTAAGCGCGCGAGGTCTGGACAGGATGTCGGCTGCCGGACGTGGCGAGAGCCACGTCCGTGCGGGGCTACTCTAGCGTCGGCCGCGTCCGCGTTGTTGGGGCCGGTACGACTGCATGCCCTCGCCCTTTTGATGTTCGAGCTTGGTGCTGAAGATGAAGCCGGTTTCTACCCACATCTGATCGCGAGTGCGTTTGAGCGCGGTGCGCAGACGGTTGCGGCGCATCAGGTCCGTCTGCGCCGCAACTAGGTCCGCCTCGGCAATCCCGAGCGAGCCGGATCGCTTCTCACACGACAAGTGCACCATCACCCCCGGGTGATCGGAGTCTGGACGAGGCTCAACCAGCAACAGGGTCTTTTTGTCGATACCGCGCATCAAAGTGGTAAGCAGATTCTGAATTTCCGACATGGTCATGGGCCGTCCTCCACCGGGGGCGCGTGAGATTTCGTCAGACGACCACGCCTCGATAGACGCTGGGAAGGCGACGTGCGCTCGGGTTCCGCAGTCTACAGGGACCACCCGCCAAGTCAAATTTTGCCGGTGCCCGGAACTGGACCCTCGAATGCTTGCGGAATTGCCGCAACCAGCGCCGCGATCGAGAGCATCACCCGGCATCGCGCGATGCTCCGTTCAGCATGAGGCGGGGAATCTCTGCCATCAGTGCGTTACCTCCAACCGACCGCCTCACTACGGCGCGAAGGAAGAAATGCTCAACAGGACCGCGCCCGGCGACGTCCCCGCGGAGGCGGGGAGTTTTCCATCGGAAGGGCGGTTCCGCCATTTCCGTTGCATTCCGCTTGCGGCGGTCGCGACGGTACGCACAAACGAAAACAGGATCGGCGTTTCCGCCGATCCTGTCCGTTCGATGGAGCCTGTGCTCGCCTACTTGCTGAAGTTGGCTTGCACCGAGAGGTTCGCACTCGCGGTGACGGTGCAGGTGTCGGCGGTGCCGGAGCACGCGCCACTCCAGCTGACGAACTGCTTGCCCGCCGGCGGCGTTGCCCTCAGTGTCACGGCCGTCCCGGAGTTGAACTTCGCCGAGCAAGCACTGCCGCAGTTCAGGGCTCGGTCGACGCCGTTCGGAGTCGCAGTCACCGTACCAGGGTTGCTGCGACCGACCGACAGCGTGAACTGCGTCGTTCCGCCACCAGCGGCGCCGCCACCGCCGCCGCCACCACCACCACCAGCAGTCGGAGTGGAGAATGTCGCGCCGACGGTTACGCCGCCGTTGACGGTCACGGTGCAGCTACCCGCGGTTCCGGCGCAGGCACCGGTCCACCCAAGGAAGGTGCTGCCACTGCCGGGTTTGGCGTTGAGTGTCACGCGCGTCCCGGCGTTATACGGCTGATTGCACTTGTTGCCGCAGGCGATGAGCTTGTCCGTCGACTCGACGTTGCCATTGCCGGCCCTGGTGACGAGCACGGCGTCGGCCTGTACGTTGACCGCGGTCATCTGCACGCTCTCAAGGTCACCGATTTCATCGGCCGCCGGCGCGTTGCACAAGCCATCGGCGCACAGCGCCTCGTGAGTGATCGGATCGTAGTCGCCAATGAATGTGTACATCTCGATGCGGCGCACCACGGCACGCGTCGTCGGGTCGATGTTCCCCTGGCTGCGCTTGCGCTTGCGTTTGCCATTGCCGCCGGCGACCGGCTCGTCCTGGATGATCTGCCAGTTCGACTCCAACTGAGCGGGATCCATCGGCACGATGTTGGGATTGTCGGCGACCAGCGCGTTCAAGTCGGCAACTGGTTGCTGCAGCTCGACCTTGAACACCCGCATCCATTGCGCGTTACCGAATAGGTTGGGCGCTTCAGCCGGCTCCGGTGCTTGAACCTCAACGACCAGGACCGGTGGGTTGTTGGGAGCTGCGGGTGGCAGAACGTAGTAGGTCGGCATTGGAACCGACGTCGGGGGCTCGTTGCGAATGAGCGTACCCGGATTGGCGGCGTCCTCACACAACCACCACGCCGCCGCGCGGGTCGGATTCGAAGTTCCCCCGGTGCCGAAATGTTCGCAGCCGGAGTCTTGGTAGGTTGCGGGATTCCACTGATAGCACTGTCCGGGAAACCACGGGACGGTGTGGGGCAGCGTGCGATCGGCAAACGTCTGGGTGTTGGGATCGTACGGGCTCTCCCAGCGCACGTGCACCCCACCCCCAGCGGCGTACGGCGTCACCGTAGGGGCGCTGTAGCGCTCGGCGGAAAACGAGTACGGGATCTGGGCTACGGTCGCGCCATCGAGATCGATCTCGTAGCCGTGGCAGATCTTGCCCGTGTCATTCGAGATGTCGAAGTTGCCGAGCGATCCATAGATGATCGCCGATTGGGCCCGCGCGATGGTCGGTACCGCCAGCATGCCGATGGCCAGGGCAATCAACCTACCGCGCTTGCGCGCGGCTCGCCGCAGTCTCTCCGTGTTCCAATTCATGATCCACCTCCTTGAACTTCTACTCAGATCCATTTCAGTCCTCCTATCGTCACGAGATTTGATGTGCGTAGGACTTCCCAAGAACCATGCCGGCGGCGCTCCGGGGGCGTGCAGGCAACGAGATGTTCGGCTCATGCCGCGATTACCCTGACGTTTCTTGGCGGCTCCGTCTCCAGCCGAGGGCACACCAGCCACGCACGACTCCCAAGCCGTTGGGGCAATTCCCCCAACGGCTATGGCGAAATCCCGCATCCGCAGGTACGACGCTTACGTGTGCCTTCTCACCACGGCGTTCGAGTCCTACATTACAAAGATCCAGCCTGCGTGAGTCGACAACGGCTTTTTCGCCGGGTATGTCGATTTCAAACCGGGCCGTGCGACATATGCAGCAGAGGGACCTCGGCGGATCGTTGATCGTGCAGATCGTAGACAAGCTGCCGGCGAAGGCCGGCGCGAAGCGCAGGAAGGCGTGCGCGAAGCTGAGATAAGGAGTGATGACGGATGAGTCGGATACGCGTGCTGGTTGGCACACGCAAGGGCGCGTTCGTCCTCGAGTCAGACGGAAAGCGCGAACGGTGGAACGTCAGTGGTCCGCACTTTGCGGGCTGGGAGATCTACCACGTCAAGGGATCACCCGCCGACGCGAATCGCCTGTACGCGTCGCAGAGCAGCGCCTGTCTTCACATTGATGATGTGACGCGCGAGCTCGCTCAGCCGGGCTTGCCGAAGTCGCGACTGAACCAGCGTTCGGGCCGGATGCGAATGACGACTTCGTTCGTAGCGCCATTTGGTCGGGTCGCGTCGAGGTAGCCGTTGGCGACGTCCGCGCCCAGATACTTCTGAGTGATCGGCCGCAAGTCGCGATCGACGTTGGCGGGCGCGACCGAGACCACGCGTCCTTCGACGCTCACATACTTCGGCGGGAGGTCTTCTGTTTGCACCAAAAACGAAACCGGCGTACCGGCCGCGATAAGCCGCGCCTTGCGGGTTTCGGGCCGCGTCACGACGACAATCTCGCCGCCGGGCTCGTAGACGTACCAGAGCGGTGTCACGAGCGGTGCGCGGCCAGGTTGGTTGACGCTCAAGATGCCCACATGAACGGCTGCGAGAAACTGTTCGCGTTCTTGGCTCGTCATCGGTGCGGGCACGGCACTGTCCTTTCTCGCGGTGCGGGTCTCGAAGCGCTTCGCGATTTTCGGGGTCTGGCTATCACTGGCACTTGGCGCGAGCAACTGGCGCCGCTGCGCGATGCGCGGCCCCTCCTTCCTTCGTTCGCTTCCTTCGTTCGCGCTTGGAAAGCCCCTTGGCCCGATGCTAAGAGCAGCCGCGACGAACCATCCCCCTGGAGGAGGACTCATCCCATGGCAGAAGCGAGCAGCAACCTTCGCATCCTCGGCAAATACAGCGCCCGCATGCTGGCGGGAGACTACCAAGCCGTGCGCGAGCATTTCGCCACGGAGTTCGCCAGCCACGTGGCCGAGCGCGTCAACCCCTCCGTGATGGGAACCGACATCCGCGCCCATGAGCAGGAGTTCTGGGAACAGACCCGGAAGGCGTTCCCCGATCGCGAGTTCCACATCAACTTGCTGATCGAATCCGGCGACCTCGTGGTGTCGAACTGGACCCTGACCGGCACGCACAGCGGCGGAGACTACTACGACGTATCCCCCTCCGGAGAACGGGTGACGATCAACGGCACGGCGATCCTCCGCTTCAAAGACGGGAAGGTCATCGAGCACTGGGGCGGGCCGCATTGCATGCGCGGCGTCGGCCT
>JBGOUW010000155.1:0-9668 GCA_041477755.1 Binatia bacterium | reverse complement strand
GCCCGACTCAGCCAACTCGGTCACCATGCGCACCGCCTGCTCGCGCCCGAGATCCGGACCAATCGCGAATTCGAAACAGCGGGTGTTCGCCGTTAGTTTGGCAAGCGACTCTTCTCGTCGAGGCATCAGCCCGCGGCGGGCGAGCGGCTCCAGCGCGGCGGCAAACGCCCAATAGCGGCGCACATCCTTCACCAGTTGGTCGCTGGCGCTGATGCGCTGGTGCGCTTCGACGCCCGTGAGGGCGCGGACGGCCGTCGCCGGCGCGCGGTGCGGCAGCACCACCACCGTGGCCTCACCCTCGTCGGCGAGTCCGCTCACACAGTGGAAGCCGTCGCGCGCAAAGACGAAGCCCTCACGCACCGGCTCGAGGCCGTGCATTGAATCGCCCAGCCACGCCCGGCTGGCTGCATCGAGGAGCAGCGGCTCGCGCACGGGAAGAATCGTCGTGCCGCGGTGCAGGACGAAGGTTTCCGACAGCAACGACCCGCCACTCGCCGCCAACGCCAGCGCGAGCCTCGACTTGCCGACGCCACTCGCACCCGCGAGCAGAATGGCGCCCGCGTCGCTGACGACACCCGCGGCATGGATCGGATGAAATCCGTGCAGCGTCTCGTACCACCAGAACGCCGGGTAGTAGACGAGATAGTAGAGTAGCGTCGTGAAGCGCCTCGCGCGCTGCGCGTCCGCTTGTCGTCCCGTCAGCCAGCGCCTCGCGCGATCCCGCAGTGGATCGCGGCTGAGGTAGAAATAGTAGTCGCCGTGGACCCGCAAGCACGCACCATCCCATTGCACTCGCAGGTGCAAATCGCGAAAGTCGTCGATGCGGAACCAATCGATGCGGCCGGGCCCGACGTAGAGATCGCGATCGACCCGATCCATCGCTCCGAGCACGGGATCTCCGGCCCGGCGATCGGCCGGCGGCGCACTCTCGTGCCAGGCCAGCGTTGCCTCGATCACCGGCACACCGCGCATCGGGGTCAGACGCAACGGCTGCAAGTGGCGCTCGGCGTAGCTCATCAGCGGCGCACACTCGCTACGCAGCACGCCGCAGGCGCCTGCCAAGCTGAACGTCAATTCCCCCATCAGCGTGCGCGGCCTCCCGGCACGGCGGCTTGGCCGATTGCGCCCCGCGGTTTGCGCGCCATCACATCAGTCAGCAAATGGCGGTAGAGTGCGAGGTCGTCGAAGCGAATCACCAAGAGGTCGCGTAGCGACTTCCCCGACTCCTGCAGGAATACGCGTCCCAGTATGAGGGTCGCCAGCGTGTACGAAAGAGCGGTCGATAGTCCCGCCCCTGAGATACCCATGCGAGGGATGAGCCACAGATTGAGCAGCACATTGCAGCCGACCGCGACGCCCGAGGCAACGATGTTGATCTCTTGCCGATTCTGACTGGTGAAGCTGCGCGACAACATGAAGAACAGCGACATCATGATCACACCCGGCACGACGAACAGCAGCGGTGGCCCAGCCGGAGCGTAGTCGTGGCCGTACCAACTCACCACCAGCCACGGACCGATCAGCATGAGCACCACGCCCAGCAGCATGGTCATAAAGGTCACGTGGCGGCACGAACTCGCGGTGAGGTCTTCGAGCACTTGCTTCGTCGATCCGGCCTGCTTGGGATAGACGACCAAGCCCAACGATTCCGGCACGAACAAGATCACCTCGGCGAGCCGCGATGCGATCGAGTAGAAGGCGACGTCGGTCGGGTTGAGCAACATCGCGACCAGATAGAGATCAGCGCGGAAGTGCATGTGCGTCGCCACCGTCTGCAGGTGCGACTTGGCGCCAAAGCTGAGCAGCTCTTTGGCGAGCTTGCCGTTCCAGCGGAAGTGCATGCCACAGACACGCGCCACCGTGGCGATCAACCACAGGTCGAGCGCGGCAGTAATCCCAACCGACACCACGATTGCCGATATCAACCCGCCGTGCCACACGACGAGGGCGAGAAAGATCCCGATCAGTCCACCCGCCCCAGCGAGCAGCCGGCGCCGGTTGAAAATGCCAAAGTGATCGACCGCCTGCAGCACGCCGAAGAAGTAGCTCTCGATCAGGAGCAGCGGAATCAGCGGCAGTGCCAGCAGAAAGTACACCGGGTTGGCGCCGCCCATCAACAACGAGGCGGCTTGGTACTTGTAAACGTAGACTACCCCGATCACCGGAATGCTGATCGCGATCGCCAGGATCAACAGATGTCCCGCCACGGCGCCTGGATCTGCATGGTCGCGGCGGATGGCGTACACGCTGCCCTGCGCCATCCCCAATTTCACCAGTGAGCTGATGGTGTGCGGCAAGACCGAGATGAGCGAAAAGATGCCCCGGTCGTGCGGCCCCAGCCAACGCGCGGTGATGATACCGGTGCCCAACCCCAGCACAAACGAACTGAGGCCAGCCGTGAGTGTGTAGAGCGCGTTTTTTCCGACGGCGCGAGCCATGACTAGGCGGCCTTCTCACAGAGGACGAGCCACGTGGATGGATTCGCACTCGGTACCAGCTCGACCGCGTCGATCAACGCACGCGCCACACCGGCCAAGTGAAAGCGCCGCAACTGATTGAGCGATCGTTGTACGCGTGCGTGGCGAATCAACCCCTCGATGCGTTCCACTCGAAACCCCGCGGCTTGCAACTCGGCCTCGAGTTGCGGCCGATCGTACAGCTCGTCGTACACCGGATAGCGATCGAGTCCACGCGCCTCGCGGTGCGGCAACGCCACCGCGCGGTTCTGCGCATCGAGCACCAGTGCACCGCCCGGCCGCAGCGCGCGATGAATCTCCGCGTAGAGGCGCTGCCGGTCGGTGAGATGAAAGCGGCGAATGAATCGCAACGTGAACACCAAATCCGCGCCCCCGTCGCGCACGGGCAAGTGAAAGGCATCGGTGCGCACGAAGCGCCAGCCCGCCGTGGTATCGATGCGGGCGCGCGCCGCTGCCAACATGCCCTCGCTGAACTCCAAGCCGAGGCCGAGCCCGGGTACCGGCACTTCCGCCGTCAAGCGCGCAGGACCCGGCGCAATCTCGAGCACGCACCGCGGCGCACGCTCAGCAACCAACTGACGGAGGAAGCGCACCTGCGCCTGATGCAGCGCGCCATTGAGCGGTTGCGCGGTGCGCCGCTCGAGGTAGCGCGCCACGACCTCGCGATCGCGGTAGTACCCTTTGATCTCCTCCGGTTGCTGGAGCGCCATCAGTCCACTGCGGTAAACGCGCGCCGCAACCCTTCAGCCAGATCTACGCGCGGCCGCCAACCGAGTTCGCGTTCCGCCCGACCGCAGTCATAGTAGGCGCTCCACGTGGTGCGGCGCAGTTGGTGCCGCGTCAGCGGTGCGCTGCGCCCGACTAGGCGAAACGCCAGTTCCGCCGCGCGCGCCACCGGCATCAAAGGCGCCGCCGGAATGTACAACGCGCGCCAGTGCTCCCCGGCTGCTTGGCGATAGCGTTCCGTATACTCCACCTGCGGTACGTTCGCATCGACTACCGTGTATGCGCGGCCGGAAGCACCCTCGGCGCGTGCGGCCAATAGCAACGCGTCGGCGACGTTGTCCACGTAGCTCATCGGCAACAAGTAGCGAGGACTCCCCAGGATGAACCGCAGAGGACCGAGCGGAATCGCTCGCCGCGCCAGCGGCGGCCGCCGCCCCGGCCCGTATAGCAATCCCGGGCGAACCAGCGTTACCCCGGCCCCACCGCGCGCCGCTTGCATCACTAAGCGATCCGCAATCAGTTTTGAGCGCGAATAGAAGCCGCGCTCACCGGCACCCGTTTCGTACGGGCTGTCTTCGGTGATCGTGACGCCGTTCGCCGGCACCGCGTATACGCTCAGCGAGCTGACGTGGACGACCCGTTTTACGCCGGCTGCGGTGGCCGCGTGCAGCAGCCGCGCCGTGCCGCTCACATTGGCGGCATCGAATTCCGCCCACGTGCCGCTGGTGGAAACGCGGGCGGCGGCATGGATCACCCAGTTGACGTCCGCAACCGCGCACCGCAGCGCCGCGTCGTCGTTTAGGTTGCCCAGATCAACCACGGCGCGCTCCGCTTCGGCGGGCACCGTGGCTGTGGAATCACGCACCAGCGCGCGTACCGCCACGCCTTCCGCCAGCAAACGCGCCACGACGTGACGACCGAGGAACCCGGTGGCACCGGTGACCAACACCTTCACGTGCCGACCGCTCGCACCGGCTCGGCCGCTGGCGGTTCGATCAGAATCTGCTCACACAACGCTACGACGTCGCGCGCTTCCTCGGCACTCACTGGTGGCGGCAGGCCGAGCGCAAGGCAGCGGTAGAACTCACGCAGGTGTGCGCCGATGCCGGGATAGAACCGCTGCCGGCCGCGCAAGAAGTCCACGCCATTGAGCGCCGTGTCGCGCACGAGCTGCCACGCCACGTCGAGATTCGGTAGCACTTTGCCGACCAACTTCGACACCTGATGCTCGCGGTAGACGACCAGGTTCATGTGATTGAGATTGATCTCCGCGGTCGCCGTGGTACCGAACAGGCGCACCCAGTTGCTTGCTGGCCGCGTTCGCATCGACAGCGTGATCGTGCCCCAGCCCGACGCGCCCTGCGCGATCACGCGCGCTTCCGTCACATGCCCGGCAGCGTTGCGGGTACTCATGACTTCGACCGCGTCGAGCGTACCCAGGAAGTGGCGCAGAAAATATGCCGGGTGTGGTGCTACGTCATGCATCGGTCCACCGGGCAGAGTCGACTTCCACCCAAGCGTAGCGGCATCGCCCTCGCCCGCCGCGCCCTGAAAAATCTCGACACCGGTCAGTTCGCCGATTCCGCCCCCGTCGAGCAGCGCCCGCGCCCGCCGCATCACCGGATCGAACCACCGATTGTGATCGGCAGTCACGTGGCGGCCGTGCCGACGCGCCGCAGCGACCAACGCATCCGCATCGGCCGCCGACAGAGCCATTGGCTTCTCGATCAACACGTGCGCGCCCGCCGCGAGCGCGGTCATCGCCAACGCGGCGTGGGTCGGCGGCGGTGTCAGGATGTGGACCACCTGCGGCGTCGCGCAACGCAACATTTCCTCCAGCGTGGAGTAGGCCGGTACCGCGGCGCGTCCGCTCATGGCCGTGCGCGCCGTGGGATCGCCATCGCACACGGCGACCAGTTCTGCCTCGGGCACTTCGGCGAGATACTGCTGGTGCACTTGGGCAATGCGGCCGCACCCGACGAGTGCGACCGAGAGACGCGGCAGAGAACTCATCCGACTGTAGGAGGAGAGGGGACGACCGGGCGGGGACTACTGCGCGGCGGCGCGCCGCAAACCGGTGCGGCGCAGCCTCTTCACATTGTGATAGCGCTCGTCTTCATAGTCGCCGACGCCGCCCTCGGCGATGGCCGCCCGCACCTCCCGAATTGCATCATCGACGGTATGTTGCGGGACGAATCCGAGTTGTTCACGGATACGATCGAAGCTGACCCGGTAACTGCGCCGATCGCCGTTGCCGTTGGCATACTCCACCACGGTGTCGGGTAGATACTGAACCACCTTCTCGGCAACCTCGCCGATGGTGAAGTTCTGCGACTCGTGACCGACGTTGAAGATTCCACCCTGCGCGACATCGGGCGGCGCCGAAACCGCCGCCGCAAACGCGGCTGCCGCATCGCGCACGTGCAGGTGCGGGCGCCACTGATCGACGCCGAGAATGCGCACGCGGTGATCGACCGCCGCCCGCGCAGTAATTGTGTTGACCATTAGATCGAAGCGCATCCGCGTCGACAGGCCACAGACGGTGGCCAGGCGCAGGATGATGACCTCCAGCGGGCCACGTTCCTGCAGCAACACCTCTTCCGACATAATGCGGGTGCGCGCATACAAGGACACCGGATTCAGGTGTGAGTCCTCCACGAGCAGCTCCGCGCCATTGGCTCCATAGACGCTGCAGGATGAGGCGAACACCAAGCGCTGGACCTCGGCCTCACGGCACGCATCGAGCAGACAGCGCGTAGACTCGAAGTTGATCATCATGGTCTCGCGTGGATCAAGCTCGCAGGCCGGATCGCCCACGACTGCCGCCAGGGCAACGACTGCGCGGACGCCCTTGACCGCGTGGGCTACCTCGCGAATGTTGCAGATGTCGCCGAACCGAACATCGAGCCGGGGATCCTCGCGCATATCGGCGATGCCGTGATCACCGTACAGAAAATTGTCGAGAATGCGGACGCGAAAACCGTCGGCCAGCAGCGTGCGGGTCAGGTGGGAACCGACGTAGCCAGCCCCACCGGTCACCAAGACGATATCGTTGGACATAGTACTGCTCTCCTCTTGAATGCGTATGCTAGTGACGGGCTGCGCTGCGTTGCGGCGCATAGCCCGGGCGTTCGACCGTGAAGACGTCGGTATTGAGCAAATCTGTCAGCGACGGCACGATGCGGTAGTCCACCCCTTTGCGCTCACACATCCCCATCACTTCTTGCGCCTCGCCATCCTGCAGATCGGAGAGGCACACGAACACTGCCTTTACATCGTTAGCCGACAGGGCGAGTGGCAGCTCGGCGTGGCCGCCGAGCACACGAATGCCGTGAATCAACGACCCCCATCGATCGGCCGATTCGTCGATGAACCCGATGGGCCGGTATGGTGACAGCGGATCTTCGAGCAGCATGCGGCTGATCTGTTCGCCACCGCTGCCGGCGCCAACGATCAGCGCCGGCTGCTTGCGCGGCTGCTGCTGGCGCACGCCGCGCCGCACCCACCCGCGCAGCCCGTACCGCAGGCTGCCCAACAGAAACAACACCAGCGCCCAATCGATCGCGAACACCGAACGTGGAAACTTCTGCAGCCCGACGAAGAACGTGATGCCGGCGGTCACCACCGCGCTCAATGACACGGCCTTGAACATCGCCACAACGTCCCACAGACCGAAATAGGCCGGAATCCCCTGATAGGCGCCGTAGTACATGAGCGCGATCGGTCGCGCGAGCAGCACAATCAACATCGGTGTCAGCGCAAAGCGTGGATCGTCCGGCCAATCGCCTTCGTAGCTGATCAACACGGCAAGCCAGAACGACACCGCGGAGAGCAGCAAGTCCGCCCCGATCAGCGCGATGCGCCGGCGCCGGCGCCACAGGTACTTGGTCTTGATCGCGCCGCGCAGCGTCACCCACAGGCCGTGAACGAGCAGCTTCAGATCGCCGCTGAGCGTCGCGGTCTTCACATACTCCATGTCGCGCCCGAGCTTCTCCGGCAGAATGTGATCGATGTAGTAGCGCTCGGTATCCTTGAGCCCTTCGGGGTAGCTCTCCAACTCATCGCGGCCGAGAATCTGGCTCGGTCCAACGATTCCGGGCCGCACCGACAACGCGACGCTCTGCGCCGGGGTGTAGAACTGGACGAAGTGTGGGTCCTCCGGGCGCGGCCCGATCAGACTCATCTCGCCGATCGCGACGTTGATGAGCTGCGGCAACTCGTCGATCTTGAACCAGCGCAGAATCTGCCCGACCCGGGTCACGCGCGGGTCGCGCTTGGTGGTCAGGCGCGAGCCCATCCGATACGCGCCATCCACCATGGTGCGGAACTTGAAGATCTCGAATGGTTGGCCGTTCAATCCCACTCGACGCTGGCGGAAGAACACGGGTCCAGTCGAATCGAGCTTGATCATCACCGCCACCAGCAGCAGCAGCGGCAACAGGAAGATCAAACCGAGCACGGCCAGCCCGCAATCGAAGAGGCGCTTCATGCTCGTGACCCACCTCCTTGCACCAGTCGGCGAATCGCCACGGCCACTCGCTCCGCGTCGCGTGCAGAAAGATCCGGATAGAGCGGAAGCGACAGCGTGCTCTCGGCGGCCGCCGTAGCGACTGGAAAGTCCGCGGGCTCCACGCCGAGAGCCCGGCGAAAGTACGAGTGCAAATGGATCGGAATGAAGTGTTGGCTGGTGCCGATGCCGAGTTGTTTGAGTTCCTCAATCAAGCGATCGCGCGTGATCCTCGCGCTCGGACGTACTCGCAACACGTAGAGATGCCACGCATGCTTCACATCGGGGTGGACCACCGGCGTGCGGACTTCCGGGACATCATGCAGACACGCTGTATACACGGCCGCCAGCTGCTCACGCGCCAGCCGAAACTGCTCCATCTTCGGCAACTGCACGAGCCCCAGCGCGGCATTGATGTCGGTCATGTTGTACTTGAACCCCGGATATTCGACGTCGTAGCGCCACGAACCCTCGGCGGTGTAGCGCCGCCACGCATCCCGACTCATACCGTGCAGCCGGCGCGGCCGCAGCCGATCCGCCAGAGCGTCGTCATCGGTGGTCAGCATGCCACCTTCGCCGGTGGTGATGTTCTTCGTCGCATAGAAGCTGAACGCCGTGAGCGGACTGAGCGTGCCGATGGTGCGCCCATGGAACGCGGCCGGGAGCGCATGCGCGGCATCTTCGAGTACCAGGAGGCCGTGTTGCTTGGCGATGTCTGCAATCTGATCCATCTGCACCGGCTGACCGGCGAAATGAACTGGGACGATGGCTTTCGTGCGCGCCGTCACTTTGCGCCGCACATCGTCGCAATCCATGTTGAGATCGTCGTCGCGGCAATCGGCCAACACTGGCCGCGCGCCGGTATGAACGATGGTCGCCACCGTTGCCGTGAACGTGTAGGTCGTCGTAATGACCTCGTCGCCAGGGCCGATCCCGAGCGCATCGAGCCCGAGGTGCAGCGCGGCGGTGCAGGAACTGACGGCGATCGCATGGCGGGCCCCAATCACGGCCGCAAACGCTTCCTCGAATCGCCGCGTCTTGGGACCCATCGTGATCCAGCCCGAGCGCAGCGTGTCGACCACGGCGGCGATTTCCTCTTCGCCGATCGGCGGCCGATGAAACGGAATGTCAGTCTCTGCCATGGCCTCTGGTCCTCAATCCATCACGGTGCCACCGGCGATCGGCAGATCGACTCCGGTGACATATGCACCCGCCTCAGAGGCGAGAAAGGCGACAGCACCCGCCACGTCCTCACCACTCGCCAACCGCTTGAGCGGGGTTTGTTGCGCGATCATCTGTTTCATTCGATCGGGCACAAACGCCGTAAGCTCCGTCGGCACCATCCCAGGCGACACGCTGTTCACCCGAACTCCGAACGCGCCATATTCGACCGCCAACGCGCGCGCCAATCCCCGCAAGGCCGCTTTGGCCGTAACGTAACTGCTCCATTGCGGCGGCGGCACGGCATGCGCCGCGGCGCTGGCGACAAAGACCACCGCACCGTGCCGCCGTTCGGCCATTCCCGGCAAACAGGCGCGACACGCGTTGACGGCGCCCCGCACGGCCACATCGAAGTGCTGCTGAAAATCGTCCCACGCGACATCGGCGAACTTGGCCGGTTGCAAGCGCGCGCCCGCGTTGTGCACCAACACGGCAATTGGACCGACTTCGTCGTGCATGTAGCGCGCGGCCACGCGGAACGCCTCCTCATCCCGCACGTCCGCACGAATGGCGAGCGCGCGCCCACCTGCCGCTTCTATCTCGCGCACAACGTTGGCCGCGGCCTCCTCGTGTTCAAGAAAGTTGACGCCGACGGTTAGTCCCTCCTGGCTCAGCCGCCGGGCAATCGCCGCACCAACTCCGCGGCTTGCGCCCGTCACTAGCGCCACACCGGTTCGCCCGTCACTCACGACAACACCATCACCTGTGCGCGCCCGCGCACGACTTCTTCTCCAGCG
>JBGOUW010000579.1:0-3134 GCA_041477755.1 Binatia bacterium | reverse complement strand
GCGGCACGAACAGGTAGTCCGTCATCGCCCCCGGCACGAAGCACGCGGCGACCAGTTCCCAATCGCGCCGGTCGATGCCGCGCGCGTAGCGCAGGATCACATCGCGGATGTGGGCGCGGTCGAGTAGCTCTTGCACGACGGCATCGCTCGGGCTCGGCATCAACGTCTCCTTCGCTGGCGGTTCCTCATAGCGTTGACAAAGCGCTGGATTCAACCTAGCCCAGTGGCCAGCGACGGAGATCAACATGGCAACCGCCAACTTTACGCTCCTCGATGAAACCCGTGCAGTGCAGGTGCCGGTCACGCTCAACGGCGCGCAGGTGCGCATCGCGCCGGTGGCATTGCGGACCGCGCTCGGCTGGGAACTCAAACCACAGGGCTTGTGCAAGGATGACATCTGCGTTCCGACCGGCGGCCAGCCCGGGCTCGTCAGCAACGACGGTGTCGACCTCGCGGGCTTCGCGAACGTCGTGCGGCGTCCGTTGGCGATCGATCTCGACGAGCACGCCGCTTGTCTCGGTGTGTCCGCTAGCGATCGCTCGGCGCAGCTCGCCTCGCTCACCGCGCCTGACTTCACCCTCCCCGATATCAACGGTACACGGCACTCGCTGTCCGACTATCGCGGCAAGAAAGTTTTGCTCGTCGCGTATGCTTCGTGGTGAGGCTGCCGCTATGACTTGCCGGTCTGGCAAGAGCTGTACGAAGTCCTGAAGGGTCTCGGCTTTGTGGTGATCACGGTGGCGCTCGACAAGACCGCGGACGATGCGCGCCCGTTCATCGAGACGGCGGCGCCGACGCATCCGAGCTTGATCGACAGTGACCACGTGGTGGCCGACCTCTACGACTTCGTCAATGTCCCCACGGTGGTGTGGATCGACGAGCAGGGGCGCATCGTGCGGCCCAACGACGTGGCGTTCGGCAGCGATCAATTCAAAGATCTCCACGGGATCGAATCCGCGCCGCATCATGCCGCGCTGCGCGCGTGGGTGACGCAGAACCAGATTCCGTTCACTGCCGAGCAAGCGCGTGAGCGGCAAATGTTGCCGACCAACGAGGTGCAACTGGCGCGCGCCGAATTCACCCTCGCGTGGCACTTGCACCAAGCGGGCAAGACCGACGCGGCCGAGCGCCACTTCGTGCGCGCCGGCGAGCTGGCGCCGCACGACTTCACCATCCGACGCGGCTCGATGCCGATCCGCGGCCTCGACCCGATGGGCGCGCCTTTCGCCGAGCTCTACATGGAGTGGCAGCAAGCCGGGCGACCGTACTACGTGCCGCTGAGAGGAAGTGATTGAACCACAGAGGCACAGAGGTTCGGAGAGTGAACAGGCAAGTGGCAGGCCTTCTCTGTGCCTTCGTGTCTCTGTGGTGAATCCGGTGCCAACATGAGCGACTTCAGTTTCAACCCGTTCGATGAAGCCACGCGGCGCGATCCGTTTCCGCTCTACGCACGGGCGCGGCGCGAGCAGCCGGTGTATGCGCACACGGAGTTTCCCATCGTGTCGGTGTTTCGCTACGCCGACATCCAGGCGATCTTGAAGGATCCGGTGACCTGGTCGAACAAGTTTCCGCCCCCGCCCGGCATCGACCCGACGATGTTCCCCGAACCGAGCATGCTCGGACAGGATCCGCCGCAGCACACGCGATTGCGCGGCTTGGTCAACCAGGCGTTCACGCCGCGCATCATTCGCCGACTCGAGTCGCGCATGCACGAGATCGCCAACGAGCTACTCGACCGCGCGATCGAACTGGGCGAAGTCGACTTGATTCAGGCGCTCACCTATCCGTTACCCGTCACGGTGATCGCCGAAATCATCGGTGTGCCCGCGGAAGATCGCGAACAATTCAAACAGTGGTCGGACGCCGCCGTGGCGAATTTAGGGAATCTGCTGTTCGTCCCGCCAGCGCCCGAACAGATGGTCGAGTTCCGCCGGCGCTTCGATCAGATGCGCGGCTACTTCATCGGGCTGGCCGAGGAACGCCGACGCCAGCCGCGGGAAGATTTACTGACCGGACTGGTGCAAGCCGAAGTCGAGGGCTCCAAGCTGACGCACGAAGAGATGCTGCAGATGCTGGTACTGCTTCTCGTGGCCGGCAACGAGACCACCACCACGCTGATCGGCAACGCAGCTCTCGCGCTGCTCGATTATCCCGACGCGCAAGCGCGCCTACGCGCGCAGCCAGACCTGCTCCCATCCGCCATCGAGGAAGTGCTGCGCTACTCGTCGCCGGTGCAGATGGATCCGCGGGTCGCCACGCGCCGCGTCGAGCTCCACGGCCAAGTGATCGAAGCCGGGCGGTTCATCGTCAACTGGCTCGGCTCCGCCAACCGCGACGAAGAAGTCTTCGCTGACGGCGAGCGCTTCGACATCGGGCGGGAAGAGAACCGCCACCTGTCCTTCGGCTTCGGCACGCACTACTGCCTCGGCGCCAACCTCGCCCGCCTCGAAGCGCAAGTCGCCATCGGCACGCTGCTCAAACGCACGCGCAGCTTCGAGCGCACGACGAGCGAGCTGCTGCCGCTGCATCCCAGCATCGTCTTCCGCGCGGTGACGAAGTTGCCACTGCGCCTTTATCCCTGATCGCCAAGCAGCCGCGCTTCGAGACGGTGGATGCTCGCGTCGCTCACGCCGGCGGCGCGGGCGTAGTCGCGCATTGAACCGTAGCGCTCGCGCACGCGTGCGAGCAGGGTGATCATGGTTTCGGGTTGCGCGTGCAAGGTATCGGGCGGCAGGGCGCTGAGCATGGTTTGATAGCCTTCGTTCGCCATCAAGCGCTCGATGATGGCGTCGAGGTTCTCCTGCGTCGCGGCGTAGTCGGCGACGATGATCTCGTCTTTGACCCCGAGCACGCCGAGTAGCACGGCCGAAATTACGCCGGTGCGGTCCTTGCCCGCGGCGCAGTGATAGACCGCAGGCGCGTCGGTCTCGGCCAGCGTGGTAAGCACGCGCGCGATGGCGTCTTTGGCGAACTCGGCGAGGAGAAAATAGCGATCGGCCAGCGTGTAGGCCGCGGGATTTTCATCGCGACGAACCGTGTCGCCGTCGAACAGCGGCAGGTGATGGAAGCGGATCGGTTCGCTGCCCAATGGCCCGCGGCCATCGCTGCGGATTTCCGCACTCGAGCGCAGATCG
>JBGOUW010000258.1:0-7102 GCA_041477755.1 Binatia bacterium | reverse complement strand
TGCCGGACGGCGTCGCGGTGCGGGTGACCGTGGCCGACGCCGGCGTCCGCGACGGCGACGCGGTTGCGATCGTGCCGGTCACGGTCGGTGTCGGTGAGTTCGACGTTGTGAGCGTAGCGGAGGCGGTCGTGGTGGCCGACCGTGTCGGGGTGCGACTTGCGGGCCGCGTGGCCGTGATCGTCGCGGTGCGCGTGGCAGTCGGTGTTTCGGTTGCGATCGGCGTTGGTGTTCGCGTCGCGGTATGCGTGGCGGTGGGGGCGGTGCCGACTTGCACGATGATGCGCTGCAACGGGCCCGCCTGACCGTCACTATCCAACAGTTGCGCCGTCAGGAGCGTTTGCCCGCGGGGGAACTGTCGGAGCGCTTCGACTTGGAGACAGAACTGTGCTTGCGTCGCGCCTCCAATCCAATCGGCGTTGCCGAATTGGTTGAGTGTACAGGCCGTCACCCGCGAGGTGCTGACGAGGAAGCCGCAGGCAAAGGCGCGCAACGCCTGATCGATACTCGTGCCCGCCCCGAAATCCGCTGGATCGATCGGCGGGACGGTGCCGGGGCAGCGATCGAAGCTCCCGTTGCCCAACGCGTGCTCGCTCTCGATTTGCAGATCGGGGCGGCCGATGAGCGGCTCGACGGTGCGGCCGACCGCGTTGCCGTTACTCCCGGCCGTGCCTTCGACGACGAGTTTGAACCCGACGCCGACTGGTCGCTGAAAGATCGGCACGCCGTCTTCCGTCGTTGCGATCGGTTGCGTCGGATCACCGGCGGCACTGGCGAGGCCGAAGAAGGTGACCACCGGCCCGTTCGCCGGTGGCCCGCCGAGTCGGCGCAGCAACGCCGGCAGATCCGCGGCGCTGACGACTCCATCGCCGTTGACGTCGGCGTCAGAGCAAGTGACAGGGCCGAACAAATTCGCGATCAAGGCGGCGATATCCGCGCTATCGCGCCGGCCGTCACAATTCGCGTCGCCCGGCAACGCGGCGGGCGCGGCAGCAACGACGGTGATCGACAACAACAGGGTGGCAATGAGCGCGCGGACCATCCGACCAAACAAAAATTCATCTGATCGCCGAGATTGGGGAGCAAACCACACCACGCATCCACCGCTTTCGTTCGCGCCCTGTCGGCGACAGAGCGCGACACCCTAGCGAGTCGCGCGGCGTTCGTCTAGCGGATTGGGTCGTTGGTGCGAGCGGGGCGCGGGCCTCGCTCGCACCAACGAAGTCAGTCGGACAGATGAGTCAGATGGTGCAGCGTGAAGTAGTCGTCCTCGTACTTGGTTTCGATGAACTGCGCGCTGTACCGCCCAGCCAAGCAGGCGCGGTTGGTCTTGTCGTTCACGCCCACAACCATGTTCGGGGTGACCGTCGTGAAGCTCCCGTCGTCGTTCTTTGACCAGTGATAGGCGCACATCGCGTTGTAGAAGTACTCACCGGCACGGTTGTGCACCAGCTTCCACCAGATGCGGTACATGTCCTTGTCCATGTACATGATGACTTTGCCGAAGTTGTAGTACGGGTCGTCCGACTCGCCCTCCAGAATCCACACCGGGCGCGGCACCATCGAGAGGTTGTCGACGACGAGCCATGGCACTCCCTTGCTGCCCGGGCTTTCGTACCCAGCCTTGAAGTACGGAATCTGCACTTCGGAGCGCGTCTCGGTCAATTTCTTTTGCGGCAGCGGATACGGACTGAGCACGGGGGCCAGAATGTTGGTCTCGCCGACCAGCTTCCATTTGTAGTACTCGACCTTGCCGCCGTAGCAATTGAGGTCGTCGCCGAAGATGTCGAGACCGGCCACCGGGTCCGAGCGCGTCGCTGCGTTGACGCGGCGCACGCGCCGTGTCGATGGGACGTAGAACCAAACCTGGTCCTGCGAGGTCCAGTCGTTGAGCCGCTTGGTGAGCCCGCCGACCCCGTCCACGTCCTGCGGCTCGAGCACGCTCGACATGCTCGTGCTACGGAGGCCCTCGGGGTTGGGGATCGGACCAGCGGAGCGGCCGAGGAACGAGTTCAGGTGCAGCCACACCTTGAGGCGCTTGAACTCTCCGCTACCATCGACCCCGTTGAGGGTGAACGTCGCGCCCTGGCCGTTGCCCATCTGGTTGGCGGCTTCGAAGTTCCAGGCCATCTTACAGGCGGCGTGCGAATCGCCCTTGGCGTCGATCTTGGGGAACGGGTAGCCGAAGTAGAAATCTGGCACCTTGCCGGTCTTGGTGTCGCGCAGGCCGCAGGTGGCAGGATCGACGTCGTACTTCCCGTCGTTGGCCTCGCTCGCAGCCCAGAATGCCTTTGAGTAATTCTGCTTGAACTTGTCCGGATCGACCGGCACGACCTTGTAGTGGTACTCGCCTTCTTTGACGCGCTTGAGCACCACGTCGGGCAGCAGCCCTTCGCCTTGCTGCCAGTTGTTGCTGTCCAGAACCCACGACTTCCCTTCGTCCTCCGCGATCACCGGGCGTGCGGCGAGCGTGATGGTGAGCGCCATCGCTCCGAGCCCGATCGCTAGCGCGACTGCCCGCAGACTTCGTCGGATCATGGCCACCTCCTCGGCGTTGAGATGGGCGCATTGTCCTGCCGTCTGCTTCCCAGTGTCAAGGGCGAAGTGAGGGCTAGAGAATCGCGGCAGCGAAGCGGACCAAACGCAACGAGGGCGGGGAAGTCACTCCCCGCCCTCGTTGGAGGTCCTGTGCCGCCGTCGGTGCTCAGTCCGACAGATGGGTCAGGTGATGCAACGTGAAGTGATCGTCCTCGTACTTGCTCTCGATGAACTGCGTGCTGTAGCGCCCGCCGAGGGCGGCACGATTGGTCTTGTCGTTAACGCCGACCACCATATTGGGGGTGACGGTGCTGAAGCTGCCGTCGGCGCTCCGCGACCAGTGGTAGGCGCACATCGCGTTGTAGAAGTACTCGCCGGCGCGGTTGTGCACCAGCTTCCAGTAGATGCGGTACATGTCCTTATCCATGTACATGATGACCTTGCCGAAGTTGTAGTAGGGGTCGTCGGACTGACCCTCGATGATCCACACCGGGCGCGGAACCATCGAGAGATTCTCCACGACCAGCCACGGTACGCCCTTGCTGCCGGGCGTTTCGTAACCGGCCTTGAAGTATGGAATATCCACTTCGATCCGAGAGTCGCTTATTTTCTTCTGCGCGAGCGGATACGGGCTGAGCACCGGAGCGAGGACGTTCCCTTCGCCGACCAGCTTCCATTTGTAATATTCGATCTTGCCGGAGTAGCAGTTCACGTCGTCGCCGAAGATGTCGAGCCCGGCCACTGGATCCGACCTGGTCGCGGCATTCACGCGGCGCACCCGCCGCGTCGATGGCACGTAGAACCATGCCTGGTCCTGCGAAGTCCAGTCATTGATGCGCTTGTTCAAGCCGCCGACGCCATCGACGTCCTGCGGCTCGAGCACGTTCGACATGCCGGTGCTGCGCAGGTTCTCGGGATTCGGGAGCGGCCCCGCGGAGCGGCCTAAGTATGACATGCCGTGTAGCCACAGTTTGAGGCGCTTGAACTCGCCGCTGCCGTCGACGCCGTTGAGCGTGAACGTCGCACCCTGGCCGTTGCCCATCGAGTTGGCGGCCTCGAAATTCCACCCCATCTTGCAGGCGGCGTTGGGATCGCCCTTGTCGATTTTGGGGAAGGGATAGCCGAAGTAGAAGTCCGGCATCTTGCCCGTCTTCAAGTCCTTGAGACCACAGGTCGCAGCATCGACGTCGAACTTACCGTCATTGGCTTCGCTCGCGGCCCAGAACGCCTTGGAGTAATTCTGTTTGAACTTGTCGGGATCAACCGGCACGACCTTGTACCAGTAGTCGCCTTTTTTTACGCGCTCGAGGACGACGGGCGGGAGCAGGCCGTCGCCCTGCTGCCAATTGTTGCTGTCCAAGACCCAGGATTTGCCCTCGTCTTCGGCCATTGCTGACGGGACGCCGATTGCGCTGAAGCTGAGCGCGGTCGTCCCGAGTAGTGTCGCGCTCGCGACTCTCCAAAATTTTCTCCCGGTCATTGAAGATCCTCCTTACTGTTGTATCGGATTGAGTTTCGCGCCTCTCGTTGAGTTGAGTCAAGCTAGCTAGCGAGGGCCGTTGCCGGCGGAACGCTCTGCGAGCTCACCGGCTTGCGGTCGAGCAGGAAGCGCGGCCGCGTGACTTTGACGAGCGAGGGGACGACGATCAACGCGCCAAATTTGTTGAAGGTCATCAGCAGCGAGAGCAGCAGCCCCATCTCCGCCAGGAACTTGAGGTCGGAGAGCCAGAAGAAACCGGTGCCCGCGATCATGGTCGTACCGGTGAAGATGATGGCTTTGCCGGTGGTGGCGGTGGCATAGTCAACGGCCTCGTCGAGGTCGCCGAGCTCGTCGAACGTGTCGACCATGCGGCTCATGTGGTACATGCCATAGTCCACGCCCACCCCGGCGCCCGCCGCGGCGATCGGCAATGAGTTCACGTTCAAGTCGATGTGCATGAGGACCATGAACGCCTCGGACGCGAGCTGCGATAGCACCACCGGAATCATCAAGATCAGCGCCGCGAACATGGAGCCGTAGCAGAGGTACAGGCAGAAGTAGACGACACCGAAGATGAGCACGAGATTCGTCCAGTACGAGTGCTCGACGGCTTCGTTCACGGCCGCCAGGATGCCGAAGAGGCCGCCGGCGAATTTGAACTCGACGTCGTCGGTCTTCATCTCCGCGGCGAAGTGCCGCCCGCGCTCGATCGAGTTCATCACGACGTCGTGCGAGTACCCGCGGAACAGCGTGAGCACTGTCCCGTAGCGTCCGGTTGGATCCATGAATCGATCGAGATCGCCGGCTGATGCGCCGTTGGTGAATACGTAAAACAGCTGGCCGATCTCCTTCGGCTTCTCCGGAATCAGCCCCCACTTGGGGTCGCCGTCACGGTAGAGACGCGTCAGTTGCTTCACGATATCGATGATCGTGACGGAGCCGCTGGCACCCTCGGCGCCGCGCATGTGTTCGGCAAACTCCTCAATGGCCGTCAACGGTGCGATGTTCTTCATGCCGTCCGGCTTCTTCGTGTCGGCGATTACAATGAGCTGACTGGCGCCGAGAAATTTTTCGTTCAGCTTTTGGAACGCGACGTTGTAGGGATGCTCCTTGAAGAGCAGCGCGGCGCCGGGCGTCATATCGCCGACCTTGAGTTGCAACCCGAAGATCGGGAAGATGAAGAACAGCGCCCCAGCGAGCGCGATCACCGCCCAGCGGCGTGGTCCCATGCTGGCGTTGATGACCCATCGGGTCCACGAAACGTAGGCGTTCTCGCAAAACACAAGCCAGTACCACGCCAGTACGGGTGTGGTGAGTAGAAATGCTACCAGCGACGACGCCACCAGGCCGGCCGAGTGCAGAGCGATGGCGCCACCGCATACGGAAAAGACGACGATGCGCGCAATCCAGATGCTGAAGGGTTGGGCGTACTGCTTGTGCTGGACCGCTTCCAGTGGCGGATTGATGTAGGAGAGAATGATCGGGTGGAGGGTTACCACGCTGATGAAGATGGAGATGACCCAGAAACTGGCGAAGATGGCGGTCTTCTGAATCAGGGGGATCGGCGCAACGGCGATGACGAGCAGGCCGATGCCGTCGGTCGCGATCCCGGACATCGCCGGCTCGAACAGATGTTGGTACGACACGACGATCGCCTCGTGTCGATTCTTCAGACGATAGAACTCCTCGTGGTACCGATCCATCGACTGTACCGAGTGGCTGAGAGCGCGGGCGGTCAGGAAGATCGGAATCACCAGCACCAGGGGATCAAAGTTGAAGCCCAGCCATGCGGCGATACCCAGTCCCCAGACACTCGAGAGCACCCCGGAAAAGATCGGCACCCAGATGCCTGTCCACGTCCGGAAGTACGAGTAGAGGAGGAAGGCGAGCGTCAGGATGGTCAGCCCAAAAATATACATCAGCTGCGTGACGTACTGCAGCACCGAGGTGTACAGCCACGGGAAGCCCGTGATGTAGATGGTGTGATTGGCGTCGTCCTCCTGCGTCTTCAGTTCCATCATGCGCGCATAGAGTTCGCGGAAGTCCAACGCCTCTTCCCAGAAACCCGCGTGCACCACCAGTGCGGTATCATCAAGTGACGCGAAGATGCCGCGGATGCCCTTGTTCTGGTAGACGGCGAACTTTACGCGATCGGCATCGGCTTGGGTCTGCGGAACCCCGGGGTAAAAAACGGGACGAATCTCGACGCCACCCTCGCGCGCACTGACGCTGGTGATGCGCGGGTGGGCGATGGACAGAATCTGGTACGGCACCACGCCCTTGCTGTTGATGATGTACTTGGTGATGCGGTCGAGTTTCTGCAGAGTCGCCGGATTGTAGACGTCCCCGTTCTTCACTTCGAGAATGACGCTGAGGATGTTGGCGCTGCCGAACATCTTGCGGAAGTCGCGGTAGATCTGGATGTACGGATTGGGGCCGGGATTGAGCACGGCCCGACCCACGCAACTCGGGATGCCGCCCCCTTGTTCGCGACAATCACTCCAGGCGTCGGCTGCCGTCCGGTACTTCGGATACAGATCGAAGAAATCGACATTGAGCCGCATGTATTGCAGCTGCCACGCGAACGCCAAGGTCAGCGCGGTCGTGGCGATCACGACTAAGCCGCGGTACTTGAGCAGAAAGCGCAGATACAGTTCGATCCATTTTTGCGGGATCATTGAGCGTCCTCCCCTAGCGGCCCGTGCGCTACAGCTTGCGCAGCAGGGTGAACGAGACGCGGTCCGTCGCCAGCATCAAGCCTCCCGCACCGACAATGAGACCGCGTCCGTCCGGTGTTAAACTCAGTCCGCGAAACCACGTGCCCGCGAACTGAATGGGCACGTCGACCAGGTTCCACGTCGTGCCGGCGTCCTTGCTGGCGAGTAGGTACCCGCTGTCGCCGATGGCCCAGCCGTAGTCGCCGCGCACGCTGAGCGCGTAGAGCGAGAGCGTGAAGCCGGGGCGCACCGGTACCTTCACGGTTTCCCAGGTCTGGCCGCCGTCTTGCGTGCGCAACATCACTGCGGACAGCCCCACGCACCAACCGTGTAGCGCGTCGTTGAATGTCACGCCGAACAGTGTGCTCTG
>JBGOUW010000513.1:0-3618 GCA_041477755.1 Binatia bacterium | reverse complement strand
GGTGCTTCACCCGGTCGTAGCCGAGCGTCATCCATCGTTGTCGAAATTGCTCCGGGGTCAATCCGCACCCGTCGTCCTCAACCACCAGCACATCACCATGCGTCTCTGGAAAGACAATGTTCACCCGCGTCGCCCCTGCGTCCCAGGCGTTCGCCACGAGCTCCGTCAGCGCGACGTCAGGTAAGCTGGCAACACTGCCGAGACTGCGGACCAGGTAATTCTCCTCGAATAGCGAGCCCTGAAGGGGGCGGGCGGCAGAGCCACTGATCGGTGGCTTGTCTCGTAAACCTACGTCACCTTCTGCTCTCTGCGTTTCCATCTCTATCTCGCCGTACTCCTCTACACCCGCGAGCCTTCCGGTGCGACCCCTGCATCGTGCAGATTCCTTGTGCGAGGCGGCGAGGTCTCCCTGGGGAGCCGATGTTGGGGTAGCAGACTGGTCTGGAAAGAGGGAGTTCGGCCCGTGTCCTCCACCTTTTCGATCAGACCACCCGGCTGCTGATCTTCAGCCAACCAAATCATCGACCGTGAGATCGGCGTCGCGCATGATCTGACGAAGCAGGCCGCGCCCGAGGTCGCGACCCTTGTGAACCGGCACCGTGGTGCGGCGGCCGTCTGGATGCTGGAGGATCACATGGCTGCCGCTCTGCCGAACGGCGACGAAGCCTTTGCGTTTGAGGAGAAGCAGAACGTCCTGCGCGCTGCGTGTCGGCAGCCGCGGACTCATACCGCAACGCGGACCTTGGTTGCCCCAACTTCCTGACAGATCGGTTCGCCAGAGGCCAAGCGATCTTCAACGTGGAGACGAATCGCATCTTCGATGAGACCGCGTGCTTCCTCCGCGCTCTCGCCTTCGGTATAGCAACCCTGCAGGGCCGGGCAGATCGCGACGAAGCGTCCGTCCTCGTCTCGCTCGATCACGACCGTGAACTCATAGTCGGTCATCCCGTGCTCCTCGCCGTTCCCGGCACTGTATACCGAACGCTCTACGCCACGCTCAAATTGCGGCGCGGAATCTCACGAGTGAGCACGTCGGAGGCTTCGTCCTCGTTGTCGGCGCGCAGGCGGTCGACGCCGGCGCGTGCGGTGCGGCGCGTGATGGCGATGCCGTAGCCTTCGAGGATCGGCTTGATCAGTTCGTAGTTCTGCTCGATCGATTGCGTTACCGAGATGTAGCCGTGCTGCGCAGCTATGGCGCGTTGCCAGTAGGCGAGCGCGCTCATCTGGAAGAAGTGCTGATCGGATTCCTTCGGCTCGATGACGAGGATGTCGCCGTGGAAATGCGGATCGTCCTGATACTGGCGCAGACCGTACTGCAGGCGTGAATGGAGCAGGGTGCGGAACACTTGGTTGATCACAGTGAGCAACCCGGTGTCGACCAACGGACGACCTTCAACCACGACCTTACCCAACTCCTTGACGTACTTGCGGCGAACGCGGTTGGAGAACGGCCGGAACGGGTTGTAGCAGATCACCAAGTCGGCACCGTGCTCGATGGCGACATCGATGTTCGCCGTGCGCCGCACGCCGCCGTCGACATAGTCGACCCCGTGCAGCCGCGCCGGTTTGTAGAAGCCGGGCAGGGCGGTCGAGGCTTGCACCGCCTCGGAGACGGTCACCGACGCGTCCTCGTCGTGGCCGAACACCACGCGCTCTGCCGTATCGAGGTTCATCGCGCCGATGTACAGCTCGCGCTTGGTCGACTGGTACAGGGTGCGGAAGTCGTTGCTGACGCCGCCACGCTCGAAATTGCGGCGCAGGTAGCGCTCAATGCTCGAGTTGTCGAAGAAGCCCGACGGCAGGTAGTCGAGCACGAACGGAAAGCTGCGGCGCTTGTCGATGGTCTCGACGATCGGGTCGACCATGTCCCACAGATGTTGCGATGACGGCTCGCGCAAGTACGCCGCGAGACTGCGCCGCAAGGTGCCGAACAGCGTGGGCGCGTGGCGCCCCAGGTCGAGCAGGACGCCGGGCGCGTAGGCGGCGAGGTCGATGGTGAACTGCAGCGGCCGCTCGGCGAACTCGCGCCAGTTGGGGCTGTAGAAGTCGGTTGCTTTGAACTCCGAGATCTCTTCGGACTTGCCTTCCAGGCTCTTGAGCATCTCGGCCGGACTGATGCCGGCGGCCAACGGCGCGGCCAGCACGGCGCCAGCGCTGAGGCCGACGTAGGTGTCGAAATCGTTGATCTTGCGATTGACGAGGAAGTCGTCGAGGGCCTTCAGCCCGCCGAGTTTAAACGCCCCCCCCGTAATCGCGCCGCCGGCTAAAACCAGCGCGATCTTTGGATCGGGTTTGCGAACGCCTACTTCGCTCTTCTGGACGATTGTAATCCCCACATCCCACCTCACATGGATTCGAACTTAGAGTTTCATGACGCAGTTTGTCAAGGACTGATACGCTTGGTGCATCGGCCGGGAGGAGCGGTGATAGGCGGACCGCAAATGCGCGCCAGCCCTTGCTGCGGCTGGCTTTGCACAAGAAGGAGCCCCTCGATACGCAGCCCTTCGATACGAAGCCTTCGGCTTCTACTCAGGACTGCTACTCGGGGAAACGGTTTTTTTCTCGTACCATTTCAATACCCGTTTGCCCGAGTAGTGAGCGGAGCGAACGTATCGAGGGCCTGTTTTGTGCAATGCCGCTCTGACGATCCAGCGACACCGCCCCTGTCTTGACCTGCTGCCGCCGCAAACGTAAGGGAAACGCCTCGCGTGAGGGGACAGTGATTCGAACCGTCGAATGGCGCAATGGCACGGTGGTGATGATCGATCAGCGTTTGCTGCCGACGCGCGAGGTCTATCGCGTCTATCGTGACGCGCGCGAAGTCGCGACGGCGATCAAAGATATGGTCGTGCGTGGCGCGCCGGCCATCGGTGTGGCGGCGGCGATGGGCATCGCGCTGGGGATGGCGCACGCGCGACCGAGCGAGATGGCGCGCGCGTTCGATCGCTGGTGCCGGATGTTTGCGGCGACCCGCCCCACCGCGGTGAATCTGTTCTGGGCGATTGAACGCATGCAGCGGGTATTCAAGCGCGCCCGCGGCAGCAGCCCCGGCATCGTCCGCGAGCTGTTGCGCCAGGAAGCGCTCACGATCCACCGCGAAGACATCGCCGCCAATCGGGCGCTCGGCGCCTACGGCGCGGAGTTGGTGCCGGCCAAGGCGACCGTGCTGACGCACTGCAACGCGGGCGCGTTGGCCACCGCGGGATATGGCACCGCGCTCGGTGTGATCCGCGCAGCGGTCGAGTCGGGTCGCCAGATCAATGTGTTTGCGACCGAGACGCGCCCATTTCTGCAGGGCGCCCGGCTCACCGCCTGGGAGCTGAAGAAGGATGGCATCCCGGTTACGCTGATCACCGACAGTATGGCGGGTCACTTTATGAAGGCCGGTGCGATCGGGTGTGTGGTGGTGGGGACCGACCGGACGGCAGCCAACGGTGATGTCGCCAACAAGATCGGGACGTACACGCTTGCGGTCCTGGCGGCGCGGCATCGGGTGCCGTTCTACGTCGCCGCGCCGACCTCGTCGATCGATCTGGCCTGCAAGCGCGGTGGAGACATCCCGATCGAGGAGCGCGCCGCCCGTGAGGTCACGCACATCGGCGACCGGCAGATCGCGCC